>CAJWJL010000020.1:0-19846 GCA_913042135.1 uncultured Chloroflexota bacterium
GACATGCAACTCCGTTCGCTCCTAACGAAAGCCGGGTATTCCTCCCATTAAACAGGGGAGTACGGAGTATCTGCATCGACCTAAAACGGAAATCATCGGAAACTGTTTTACGTAAACTTATCGAAGCATCTGATGGGATTATTTCAAATAACCGCGTTGACACCGCAAAAAAATTAGGCATCGACTACGAGTCTGTTTCGACAATAAACCCTCAACTAATCTACGTTGATATCACAGCGTACGGCCCTAAAGGACCAATGGCCGATATGCCGGGGTTCGATCTGATATTACAGGGATACTCAGGAGCTGTAGCAAGTGAAGGCAAAATACAAAACGGCCAACCCGAAGTAGTCTGGTCATCATCTTTCATAGATTTTTCTACAGGTTATGCAGCAGCGAACGGCATCCTTGCTGGAATTATCGGAAGAGGTAAAACTGGTAAAGGGCAATTAATTTCAACCAGTCTCCTCGGGAATGCTATAGGCATGCAAACATTACGCATAGCAGATATCGACGGAGTTCCAGCCCCCGCGAAGATATGGCATGAAACTGTGTACCCAGATTTAGTTGAACAGAGTGCTAGTTACGAAGAAATTCAAAAAAGCTACCAACAGGCCGTAAGGCCATCGATCTACCACTGTTACTACCGCGCATACAAGACTCTGGATGGCGGACTAGCCCTTGGAACGCTCGCTGTGCACGCTAGAAAACGCCTTTTGGATGTACTTGGATTAAAAGACCCAAGAGTGACCAACCCGGATTATGACGATACTACGTCAGACGCGATATCCCAGAGCAAACGCCTGGTAAGTAAATTCGAACAGATCTTCGCAAGCAAATCTACTAAACACTGGTTCAAAAAGCTGCGCGCCCACGATATACCCTGCGAACCGATTCGGTATGTGGAAGAAATGATCGATGATGAACAAGTTTTAGCCAATAAATACGTCATCGAAATGAATCATCACACCGGGAAAAAAATACGAACATCAGGTCCGGTAGTAAGATTCGGGGACGGTATGCCCGAAGAAATCCCTTCCCCCGCTCTAGGCCAACATACCGATGACATTCTAATGGACGTGGGCTTCAGTAAAGATCAAATTACTAAACTACACTCAGATGAATCAGTCGCTTAAATCTGGTTTAGCTTGTGATGCTATAAAGCATTGAGTATTAAAAAGTCCAAACGACAAATCAACTAATAAATGGTTTGCCACGAACTCCAGCTTCATATATCGGACGTTCAGGACGCTTACGGCCAAGTGAAGATGTCGGACCCATAGGGCGAAATTCATCTAGAATCGAGATCGTGACGGCTTCAAGACGGATACCTTCTTCCCTGTATCTTGCCAAATTATCGAGGGCAATATCTGACAATCCTGATATTGGTCGCTGTTCATCAGGAAACTTTCGTATACATCTGCGTTCCGGAACCACCGCTGGACGTGGAGTAGCCGTATCGCATGCATGGGCCCACGGACACATGTAGGCAATACATGTTGTTAGTTCACCTGACATGGGTGCAGCCGCCGTTGATAACCCGATACGTGCAAGAGCATCACGCTGCGAACGACGTAGATTTCTACTACGCCTATTCAATCCGGTTTTAGAAATTCTAGGCAATCAAGTTTTCTCAATATCGATTATGCAATCTAACAATCGTTGCACAATCCCAACGGTAGGATTAAACCCGATGTCCGATTATGCCGATAACCCGGGCACTCATGTGCTGCTCACTAATCCTGTAAATCAAGAATTGATAATCAATTTATTCTGTTCTTCATAATGCCTTACGAGCAGAGAGGACGATAATTCTGCTATCGCAAACAACGATGCTTGTTTATATGCTAGGTATATTGTGATGACCTGAATTCACATCACTGAATATTACAAGTAAAAAATTGGGTGAAATACTAATGAATATCGTCATAGGACAAGGTTGATTCCTTGACACCTCCAGATCCAGTAAACGTCCCAATATCTTCTCTGCAAGAAATATTTGCGCACGCTCGCGAATCGTTTCCAGACGAATGCTGCGGGTGGCTTACCGGAGAAAAAAATTCTCGCACTGCAAATGGTGTCCGAAAAGCTGTGAATACCTACGATAGGGAAACCCACCCCACAGCCAAGGACCGAACAGCACAAACTGCGTTCGTAATATCAGATGAGGATCTTCTTGCACTGAATCAAACACTTGAAGACGACATAAGACCTCTGATCATCTACCACTCACACCCTAATGGCCGTGCGTATTTTTCGGAGACTGATCGAAATAATGCCGTCGATCCATGGGGTAGTGGTCCCGCCTATCCTGTCCAGCAAATCGTAATCGGAATAAACAATGACCAAATCGTCGAAGCGAAACAATTCGCATGGGACACTGAATCAGAAGATTTTGTCGAAGTCGCTACATTTGAGGGAGCTGATATCTAACGCTCAGTCAGGGCTCCACCGTTCACATTGATAGACTGCCCAGTTATATACGCGGCTCGAGGGCTGCAAAGAAACCCTATTAACTCACCAATCTCTTCATCAGTCCCAACTCTGTTCATTGGAATGCCCTTCAACCGTTCATTCCAACGATCTTCACGTCCCATTGGATCCATCCTGGCAGTTTCCGTCAACCCAGGGCATACGCTATTAACTGTAATATCGTGCTCTGCCATCTCTTTGGCCAGAGCTTGCGTAAAACCGTCGACAGCAAAATTAGCCGCGTTATAAGCGCTGGTGTTCGCATGACCACTTTTGCCCATTGTCGAAGACAAATTGACGATTCTGCCACCATCACCCTGATTTACCATTTGCCCAGCAGCAGCTTTGGAACAGTAAAACGTCCCCATAAGCTTTATATCGATAACATCTTTAAATACCTCAGCCGAAAGATCGAGCACCGGCACTCGGTCTGGGCCCCAGGGAGCCGCTGCATTATTAACCATAATGTCCAGACGACCGAACTCTTCGATCGTCGACTCGATCATTCGTCGAACATCAATTTCACTTGAAACATCTACGACCAGAGGAAGCCCACGAACTCCTTTAGCCTGAATTTCTTCAACAGTCGAATCGATATCTCGCCATCCAACTTCTTTTTCATCATTCGGAAAAGTCTCAGGATTCCTACCAGTACCGGTTACTACCACGTGAGAACCCATGCGGGCCAAAATCACGGCAGTAGCTCGTCCAATACCTCGCATGCGCCCAGCACCGGTCACAATTGCAACTTTCCCACTCAACTCTGAATTGACCATACCCTTATTAATCTGCCTTTCTAAGGAAATGCTCCGCGACTCCCGGTCATTTTGCACTATTCAACCAAAGTTAAGATGAAGTATCCCTTAATCCAACTTTAATTTACTGACTATCTCTCTGGTTCGTCAGACAGCTCGCCCTGAAGTGAAACAAGTAATCGAGCATCACGCACAACCATAATCTTAATGTTGCTCCCACTAGGATGTTCCCCGAGAAATTCAGTCAAGTCCTGCCCATCAGTGATCACTGTCTCGTTCATCTGAACAATAATATCGTCAAGCTCTATTCCAGCCTCCTCAGCTGGAGACCCAGGCTCAATGCTAGTAACTCCAAAGCCCTCACCGACTGGAAGACCGATGGCCCAGGCTAACGCTCGTGTTACATCAATCCCTCCGACACCTAAAAATCCGGGTGGTGGAACCGGCCCTTGTGCGATCAAACTATAGGCTGCAGCCTTAGCAGCATTCATATTGATCGCAAAACCTATACGATCGCCGATGTTGATTTTGGCGGTATTAATCCCGACAACCTCACCGAACATGTTTACCAGTGGCCCACCAGAGTTGCCTTCATTGATCGCTGCATCGGTCTGAATCAGACCTGTTAAATCACCTCGCGGATGACCAACTAAAGTTCTATCCAGAGCACTAACAACCCCTTTGCTTACCGTAGGCCCTCCACGAAGGCCTAAAGCATGCCCGATCGCGACAACATCTTCTCCGATCTTAAGTTGTTCAGAATCACCAAAATTTGCAGGTTGTAAACCTGAATGATCGACACGCACAATTGCCAAATCAAGCTGCGGATCACGTCTAAAAAATTCTCCTTCGACGATAGATCCGTCATCAAACGCAACGGTTATCATTTTCGCGTCTTCAACGACATGCCAGTTCGTGAGTATCAACCCGGTTGAATCAAGAACTACTCCCGTTCCAACACCTCTACCACGATCAAAGTTCACAGCAATCTGAACAACCGATGGCTTAAGCAACTCAACCAGATCAGGTGTCGACAATGCATTGACAGGGGGTTCATTAATGGGCGTTTGGCCTGACGTTTTACCTGTTATTGTCACGTCTACTTCAAGATCGGGTCCGACAGCGTCGGAGCCTGAGCAGGCAAATAAAATCACCGCTAAAGCAGGTAAAACTACAAACTTTATTTCACGAGCAATTGAAAAAAGCATTTGAACGGTAGCGCCAAATTTAGTAAATAAAATGCGGCTTTCCAGCGTATCAAGGGGAAAACTCTATAGCCCAATAATCTTTTACCATTAACATCTAAGAATGAGCTTGAAGCCGGCAATTCACAAATTCTGATTAACTCTTTGCTCAAATTTTTAAGTCGAATAAAATATTTACAACAATCCTTGTTAGCGTGGCACACTCAATCTGATCACGTCATCTAATTCACATTAGACAGAATAAAATTGGAAAATCTTCAGCCGGTTCTTCATGATCAATAACTCCCTACAACTGGTTGTAAAGCGAACACTCGCTCATTGGCGTCTTCTTTCTGCAGTAGTGGTGGGAGTAGTTCTAGCCTCCACAATAATGGCTAGTTCCGTTATTTTCTTCAACGCCCTGCGGGACGTCGCCCTTCAAAGAGCGATATCCACTCATACCAGCACAGACATTGACGTGCTTGTCGAAGCTGGCCAAATCCCTACAAACTCTCAGACTGATGCCACGATTGTTGATGCAATGAATAGCTCAATCGTGCAACAGTTCTCTCCTTTTCTAAACAGACATGAATTCGCCTTAAAAACTTGGACATTCTTCGTTGATTTGCCTCCACCGATGATGCCCCCAAGCGATTGCCCATGCCGTACAACCATAGGTCGCACTGGTAATGAAGATGGACGACTAATCGAATGTGACTGCTGTCGAATCACGATGATGACTCTACCTAATGTGGAGGATCGAGTGAATATCATCGATGGCAGGTTCCCAAAAATTGCGTCGATTAATGGATCTAATGACCCACTTCAAATCGAGGGCATTCTGGATCTGGAATCGGCAAAAACCATGCAGCTTGACGTTGGCGACATCTATCCAGCGAGACCGTACTGGGAAGATGAACATAAACGCCTAGACATTCTGGTTACAGGGTTATACGAACGTGTTGAACCGAATGCAGCCCACTGGCGTATTCAAAACGCTGCTTTTAGTTCTCGCACCAACACGCTTCAATTCGCACGATTTGTCGTTCCAAGAGAAACAATTTTGGAAGCTGTAGGCGTTTACTTTCCAAATATGGGTTCCGATTACTCATGGTGGCTTGATGTCGACCCAAGACGAATCAAGGCTACAGAAACAGGATCCATTCGAAACACAATAGAATCTACAGAACGAGAACTGAAAGCAATCGTTGACGGTTTCTATCTCGTGTCCGATCTCCCGCAAGTATTACGCGCGTTTGAAACAGACCTGTTTTTTAATCGTCTCCCGATGTTAATTGTTCTAATCCTTATCGTACTTGTGGTTTTGTACTACGTAGTAATACTCGCATCACTTCTTGTAGATACACAGAAAAACGAAATTGCCCTTTTGAAAACCAGGGGAGCAACATCCAGGCAAATCCTTGCGGTGTTTATCATCGAAGCCAGCATACTCGCCGTGATCGCAGCTTCAACAGGACCATTCATTGCGATGCTAGGGGTCAAGTTTATCGGCGTACTCCCCATTTACAGCGAACTCAATAACAGCAATCCTCTACCTGTAGGGCTTACGTTTGAAGCGTTCCAGATGGCACTCCTTGGTGCAATACTAGGATTATTTGCACTATTCATTCCGTCATTACGGGCAACTCGGCTCGGGTTACTTGCCAGCAGAGTAACTCGAACTAGACCAGCACGACTCGCATTGATTCAAAGGTATTACCTGGATATGGGTTTTCTGGGTCTGGTGATGTTTCTATTCTGGCAATTGACCAAACAAGGGTCATTTGTTGCGACAAGCCTTTTCGGTGAGACGACGGTCAATCAATTAATTCTTGGTGTCCCGGCTATGTTCCTAATTGCAGCTGGATTTGTATTGATACGCATTTACCCGCCAGGAATGAATGTAATGGGTAAGGTTTTATCAAAACGTCCGATGTCTTCGATCACGCCTCCTGCGTTGATACTCGGGATTTGGCAAATGGCTAGAAACCCCGCACATCACTCCCGCTTATCTTTGCTGCTGATTCTTACTGCAGCTCTAGGTGTATTCGCTGCGAGCTTTGCCGCAACACTTAAACAGAGCGCCATTGATCAGGCTTATTACAGAACAGGCGCTGATTTGAAATTAACGGGCATCAGCACAACAACAGGCGGTATGTCGAGATCTGTTTTAGAAGCAATTCGCAAAGGTGAGGACGTGGAAACTGTCTCACCGATATACAGAGAAACTGCAATTATCAGTTCGGGAATTAATGTAGAAAAATTTGACCTCATTGGTCTCGACCTCGAAACCATCGAAGATGTCGCTTGGATTCGAGATGATTTTGGCTTTGACTCGTTGAAATCCAAAGCCTTCCACTTCAATGCAGGTAGTTCAACCGGCATTGAGCTTCCTGAAGAAAGTAGGTGGATCACTGCCCGTGTACTCCCATTGGTCAGGCAACCCTCAACAACTTTTATCGCAAGATTATCCGATTCCAACGGACATTTTTTTTCGGTACCTCTTGGAAAACTTTCTCCCATAGCAACCGACAAATACCGCTTTGACTGCCCTCATGTGATTGAAGAAGATCCCCCAAAATGGTGCCGTATTGGCTCAAGTCTTCAAGGAGCCAGATTCCGAGGGATAGCAGGATTACTACCAGCACCGCCGATCCGTCTTCATTCGATTGGCGTAATTAACTTTGAGGACGGCTTGAGCCCTGGAGCCATTGATATAGATGATATTGCTGTACTTAATCACACTGGAACCGAACTGCTTACAGTGGAAACATTTGACTCCGTAACGAACTGGAGAATCATGACCCCAACTCGCGAAGCTCTCGGTGACAATCTGAGCCCCGCGTCGAATCCTGATGGAACAGAACAAAAGGGAATAGCGCGCCTACGGTGGACAACTTCAGGTCCTCGTGAATATCGCGGGCTAGCCCACGGCTCTGAACTCGGGATTGTTCCGGTAATTGCAAGTTCGCAATTTATTGAACAATTTGGTGGCAACGATGGAGAAATCATAAACGCATCAGTTGACGGGTTCCCAATAAAAGTTTCTGTTCGCGATGTTGTCGAATACTTTCCTACCATGGCCATCAACAACGAGCCTTTTTTGATCGCTGATTTCAATGCTCTTCATGAACGATTGAACGTGGTTCGCATTTTAGGAGATCGACAACCGAAGGAATTTTGGATTGCGACCACGCAAGGTTCGGAACTAATTGATTCTGAAGATATACTGGAAACCGTATCGCCCGGGGATCCTGCAGTAAGCGATATTCAACAGAAACTGGCATCCGTAAGAGTTAGGGTAGGATCAACAATTTCCGATCGAACAGTTTATCTTTCGGAAGTGGCATTCGACCCCCTAGTAGCTGCCGGATGGAAAGCACTTTTAGGGATCGCATTTTTGACGGTCTTAATCGTGAGTGCAATAGGTTTCCTTGTTCACGCAAAAATTTCGTTCAATGAGCGTCGCAACGAACTTGCATTATTAAGAACTATTGGTTTGTCCATGAAACAACTACTACTCCTTGTTGTTTTAGAGCAAGTAATAGTGATAGGAATAGCCGTAGCTATCGGTATATTCATGGGTGTGCGCATGGGGACAACAATCATGCCATATCTCGCCAGTTCAGCATCAAATTCAATAGTAATTCCTCCCATGGCAATTGAAATAGACTGGTTCGGTTTTGGGATCACATTTAGTCTTTTAGGGTTAGTATTCTTTATAGTGATCAGCGTAATCCTGATTTCTGTCTACCGTATGTCGATACACAAGGTAATGAGGATGGGCGACGGTTGAGATATTTCCTGAACTTCAGAGGTGCTAAGTAAATGACTATGTCAGGCTCCGCCTATATCGAGTGCAGTGGATTATTCAAAATTTACAAAGCTGCAGACCTAGAAGTCGTCGCTTTACGCGGTCTCGAACTGACGGTACAACAAGGTGAGATCCTCGCCATTGTGGGTGCATCTGGCAGCGGAAAATCCACATTATTAAACATACTAGCGGGATACGATGCACCTTCCGCAGGAACAATCCGTGTCGGTGACTTTGATCTGCTGCAGATGACTAATAAAGAAGTCGTGAAATACAGACGTCATGAAGTCGGGTTTATTTGGCAGGAAACCTCTAGAAATCTATTTCCATATCTTACGACCCTGGAAAACGTTGAACTCCCGATGGTTATAGCAGGCTCACCTAAAACAGAACGCAAAAAACGCGCTCAAGATCTCCTGGATATCGTTGGACTGGGAGACCGTTCCAATCACAAGCCGGCCGAGCTGTCAGGTGGTGAACAGCAAAGAGTAGCAATCGCGGTTGGCCTGTCCAATAAGCCCCCACTACTACTCGCTGATGAACCAACGGGTGAACTAGATGATCAAACCGGTAAGGAAGTTCTAGAACTCCTGAATAAGGTGAACCAAGATTTAGGAACAACCATCCTTATTGTTACTCATGACCCAGCGATTGCCACAAGCGTTCAAAGAGCCATTGCTATCAAAGATGGTAAAACGAGCACCGAGACCACTCGAGAGGTTTCATATGAGCGAAAGTTGAACGGCGAAACCGCTAACACTGAGGAATTCTTACTAATTGATACAGCCGGATCAGTTCAGATACCAAGGGATGTACTGAACAAACTCAGCATCGAACGAAAGGTTCGAGTCGATATAAAAGACGGAAAGGTAACCCTTGAATCGGGCGACTAAGAAAACAACTGCCCCCGAATCACCGACTGACAACACAATAATTCAAGCTATCAACGCATCACGTGAATATCAGCTTGAAGGCGAAATAATCCACGCTATCCGTTCTGTCAATCTTGATATTGAAAAAGGTAAATTTATTACCCTTGTCGGCCGTTCGGGATCAGGCAAGACGACTCTTTTGAATATGCTCGCAGGACTTGATCATCCAACGTCCGGGCAGGTGTTGTTCGAAGGGGTGGACCTGTCTGACTACAATGAAAAACAATTCATACAACTCCGGAGACATCGAATAGGGGTTGTATTCCAATCTTTCGCATTGCTTCCTTTACTCTCAGCATACGAGAACGTAGAACTACCCATGCGAATAGCAGGTGTTGGAGCTAAAGAACGCTCATCCCGCACTAATGAGGTCCTAGAGATGGTCGGTCTCGGAAGACGTGCAAAGCACCGGCCCTACGAACTTTCAGGAGGTGAACAACAACGTATATCCATTGCACGGGCTGTTGCTATGCGTCCGGATGTAATTTTGGCCGATGAACCAACCGGCGAACTCGACTCGGTAAACGCTTCAGAAATTTTTGGTCTATTCCGTCATATGGTGAGCGAGGAAGGGATGTCAGTCGTGGCAACAACACACGACCGCACGCTTATCGATATGTCCGACCAGATCTACATAGTCAACAACGGAATGTTAGAACTAACTGAAGCTGGCGTGAATGATTACGATCACTCTCAGTTCAATAAGCCCGTAACAGTAACTGAGTCTGAGTGATTTGCTATTAAGCTAAGCCCGCCGCCATGCCCTTTCACGAGCCTCGGCTGCAATATAAAGAGCTTCTTCAACCGTTTCAGCAACCACATTGATATGTCCCATCTTACGTCCTACCCTGGCGGCAGACTTACCGTAAAGATGTAGACTCACGCCTGGCATTTCAAGGGCACGCTGCCAATCCGGATTACCTCCGGTATCCTCCCATATTTCGCCAAGCAGGTTAACCATTACTGTCGGTGAATGAAGCTTCGGCAAAGTAATTGGCATTCCAGCCAATACACGTACTAACTGTTCAAACTGAGAGGTGTCACACCCATCCATTGTGTAGTGACCAGAATTATGTGGACGAGGCGCCAACTCATTGACAAGAATATCGTTCTCTTGCGTCACGAACATCTCAACAGCAATCAAACCTATAACATCTAATTTCTCAGCAATATTAGTAGCAACAATACGAGCTTTACCCGCCACCGACTCGTCAATGCGTGCTGGGACTATTGACGTGTCTAAAATGTGATTCCGGTGAATGTTCTCCGATGGGTCAAATGTCGCTGTCATACCATCGGCAGTACGAGCGCATATAGTCGATACCTCAGCTTTGAAAGACACGAATTGTTCAACGATAAGTTCAACATTGCGAGCATTTAACTGATCATAAGAAATCGCTAGATCATGCTCACCATGAATTATCGATTGACCTTTCCCGTCATAACCCTCTGTGGCTGTTTTGAGTACCATTGGATATCCCAAAACTGATGCTGCATCTTCCAGATCTTTTAGCGAATCAACTTTACGAAAATTAGCAACGGGAATACCGGCTTCCAACAAGGCCTTTTTCTCATGCAATCGGTTTTGCGTGGTGCGGAGCACTGTCGACGAGGGACGAACTGGTTTATGTTTCTCAGCACTAGAAACAGAATCAGCGTCAACGTTTTCAAATTCGTATGTAACCACATCGGCTAAGGCAGCAAGTTCACTGGACGCTTTTAAATCCGAATATTCAGATCTAATTACCCTGTCAGCCACTTGACCCGCAGGACAGTTAGAATCAGGATCAAGAACGACTGTTTTGTAATCCATTTGCCGCGCAGCTATCGCAAGCATTCTCCCCAGCTGTCCGCCACCAATTATGCCAATAGTCGAACCGGGATTGAGGGGCGATTCTAGTTCCATTAATTACTCGTCGGTCTTTACAAAAGTGTCTGATTCAACTGCCTCAGCAGCCTTCTCGCGCATCTTTTCTACATTCAACTGTACAACCGGGTCATTCAGTCCAACTATCTGTGCGGCAAGTATTCCTGCATTGAACGCTCCCCAGCTACCAATCGAAACAGTTCCCACAGGAATCCCTCTAGGCATTTGCACAATAGATAAAAGCGAATCCAAACCACTTAAATTGTGTGCTTCTACCGGCACACCAATTACAGGGAGAACCGTCTTGGCGGCAGTCATGCCTGGCAAGTGAGCAGCACCACCAGCACCGGCTATTATTACCTGGATCCCACGATCCTTGGCTTCCTCTGCAAATTTGAACATAAGATCTGGTGTCCGGTGGGCAGATATTATCCGTATCTCGTGCGGAACACCAAGTTGCTCAAGCAAATCGGCCGCGTTTTGCATGATCTTGAGATCAGAAGTGCTGCCCATAATCACAGAAACCAACGGTTGTGACATCGTGTTAATGCTCCGATTGAAATTTTTTGCTGTCAGATAATTTTACAGCCGCCACGACCGAAAAAGCCGAAGACTAACCGTTTAGAATCTAAGAATGCCATCCCTTAAGTTCAATTCACTCGATATCAACTACGAAGTTTCGGGAACTGGACCTTTATTAATTCTCCATCATGGTTTTGGATCTTGGGGTAGAGATTGGATTCGAGGAGGTTGGCTAGATGCGTTAAATCCTCACGCCACTATCCTTATATTCGATTCGGTTGGACACGGATTATCAACACGTTCACATAATCCATCTGACCACACGGTAGAAAAACGCGCAGCACTGGTGATAGCTCTCGCGGACCATATGGAGGCTGATAAATTTGGCTTTTTAGGTTTCTCTATGGGTGGTAGAACAGGTTTTGAAATTGCAGCATCTAATCCAGACCGACTCAGCCTCCTTGCAATTGGCGGAATGGACTTACGCCCACCTGCAGCCGAAAAAGACCGGTTTGAGAGAAACATGCGGGTTCTACGTTCAGGCAGAACAAAATCAATAGAAAACCCTGATGGAGATCGACCAGGCAATGATCCGCTCGCACTTGCTGCCTCTCATGAAGCCTTGTTGCAATGGAGTGGAGCAAACAAACGTCTTTCAAACCACACAGCTCCAACATTATTGTTTTGTGGAGAAAAAGATCAACATTTTGACAATGCCAAGCACACAGCTAAAAGTATGAAATTCGAATTTGCTGCACTACCAGACACCGATCACTACTCCACATTTTTCTCCTCACCTCATGCTGTCAGTTCCGTAACAAAATTTGTTTCAAAGCAACTAACTTAAACAAGCGAGTTTAACCCTACTAGGGTGCTACTATTGACAGCCTTATTCGTGAGATATCGACCTATTCCGCAACCTACAGGAAACTTATAATCCGTGCCAACCGCAGAAGATTTTAAAAGCGCTATGGTAGTAACAGCCCACCCCGACGATGCGGAATGGGGCTGTTCAGCTACAGTTGCTAAATGGTGCCGCCTGGGATGGGATGTTATTTATGTCCTATGTACTGATGGTTCAAAAGGCACAGACGATCGAACCATAACTCCGGGAGAACTTGCAGAAATTCGAGCTAAAGAGCAAATCAATGCAGGTAAAACACTCGGCTTAACAAATGTTGAGTTTCTCGGTTATCCCGACGGATACCTCGAGCCCACACTAAACGTACGAAAAGACATCTCACGCCAGATTCGAAAATGGAAACCGGATGTGCTGATCACTACCAGCCCAAGTCGGGATATTGGTAATTCAAGCTACATCGGACACCCAGACCATTTTGCGGCAGGAGAAGCAGCACTATCAGCTGTATTTCCATCTGCGCGAGACCATCTAACTTTCCCTGAATTATTAGAAGATGAAGGATTGGAGCCACACAAGGTACGCGAAGTATGGGTAATGACTTATGGCGATAACGCGAACTACTGGAATCCACTTACCGAGCAAGATGTCGAAACATCTATATCCGCGCTACAAGATCACGTAAGCCAGATAAGTAATCCAGAGGAAGCGGGAAAATGGATGAAAAAGCGTCGAGCAAAGCTAGGGGAAAAAATAGGTGCCGATTACGCAGAATCATTCCTTAAGTTCACGCTCAGTTGATACCTCAGATACTTGATAAATCAAAGAACGAAGCCCTATACCAAATCAGACGTACTGCTGTTCGCTGTAATCCGCCTAACTAAACAACATCAAGCGTATCTTCTGCTTCAACCTCGTCTACAACACCGTACTTCTTGGACGTAATTTTCCGAAGCTCAGCAAACTCCTCTTGTGTTCCCCTTAGAAGTATGCCGGCATCAGACGAATGCATAATAAACCGAGCGCCAAGTTCAATTGCTTTAGCTGATGTTTCGATAGTCTGCTGGTGAATCATGGTAGGCAGGCCTCTTTTATCGGCTTCAGCAATTATCCTGCTGAGCGTGTCAAGATATATAGGATTACTGCTCTCATCAGGAATGCCCAAAGACGTACTCATATCATTTGGACCGATGAAAACTCCATCGATGTCGGCGCAATCAATAAGTTCTCCTACTCGGTTTGCGGCAGGTTCACTTTCAATCCCCATGATAAATATATGATCCTTATGGCGTTCAGCTAAGTATTTCTTAGATTTGTCGCTTGGATATTCACCGGTATCCACAACTCGCTCATAGTACTCACCCTTCAATGGGTGTGTCCTCAGCTTTACAGCACAATGCCGAACCTCATCTACGGTCTCGCAATAAGGAACCAGCACACCATCCGCCCCAGCATCCAATGCCATGGCGACATAGACTTCTTCAGTATTCGGAGTTCTAACAATCGCTGTAATGTCCAATGACTGCATCTGGGCAACGGTATCGGCAATTAGTTGGCGGTCACGCGAACCATGTTCTGAATCTATAACTACAAAATCTAGAGTACTACCGGCGAACACACGCTCCCAGCGCATGCTCGATGTAGCGGAAACCATAAATCCAAATACAGGTCTTTTGGCTTTCAATGCAGCTTTCAAATCAGATGGTTTCATGGCGCCCTCTCTAAAATACGAAATTCAAGCTAATTGGGTTGTCATTAATTCTTTAACCACGAAGCCTACTACTAACAATCTTGTTTTGGGGCGGCTTCCCGAAAAGCTTTGCTCGAAACAAGCCTAAAACCACATGGCAAAAACATAATGCCAATCTTCAATGCTATTGTGAATGTAGCGCTTTGAGTTTAACGCCAACAAATTATTCAGATGGAGATTGTCCCATTGATCCATGACAAAGTCGAATTCGACATTTATTTCATACGTCACGGGGAATCTGAATCTAACATCACTCCTGGAATAGCGGCCGGCAAGAATTTTAATGCTCCTATGACGGATCGCGGACATCAACAATCGATAATGCTTGGACGCCGACTTGCACAGGAAAAGGTTCGGTTTGACTGCATCTATTCATCATCATTAATCCGTGCAGTACAAACCACCGAAGGCATGCTGGAAGGAATGAGTATCCAAGCTGAAGAGTTCGATAAAGTGGATTCAATCATTGAACGACAAATCCCAGCCTGGCGCGGACGGCAAGCCTCGGAAGTTCTAACCCCAGAAGTAAAGTTGCTGGAAGCGAGCAAAGGAAAATGGTTTCAACCTGCCGATGGAGAGTCAGAACGCCTGGTTGAGCGGCGCGCATCAAACTGGCTAGAAGATGAGATTATCTATAACCCTGAATGGCTGAAAAAAAATGGCTCCCATAAAATCGCCATCATTTCCCATGGAATCACGCTTAGATGTCTAATTCACTACATCACCGGTATGGATCAAAATTTTCTAAAGCGTACTCAAATCTATAACACATCAATTTCACGATTTAAGTTTGGAAAAAATGGCTGGTCAATCGAAACCATCAACGATGCCAACCACACTCAAAATATTGGTGACATAGTTCGAGACGAAGGTATAGTTCAAGGGGATACCGTAACCCCATAACCTGAGCGTATTATCAAACCTTATGAAAAATCTTCGAAAGTGATTTCAGTCATAAAGTCGATTTATCTACCAGGTAATTTTCACTTCTCTACCAGTCCTCGCTGATTCTTCTGTAGCTTCGAAAACCTTCAATACCCTAAGCCCATGCTCCTGCGGAATCGGCGTATCGGAATCTCCTCGTTCGATTGCCGCAACAAATTCAGTGAACTCGTCTAGAAAACTATCAGCTTCTTTGATGGCTTCCTTTTTCCATATGCCATCCTCGGTATCTGCGATATACATGGCTGTTTCTTGTCCTTCTGACTGACCGTACTTGAGGCGGAAACGAGCCATACCATTCGTAAAAAAGAAATCACCACCATACTCAGTCGCACCTACTCGCCACGCCATACGGCTTATAGTCGCTACCCGTCCCGACTTCCATCGCAAAAAGCACATGGCAGTATCATCACAATCGATATCCGGATTACTTTCTTTCGGGTAAGTGAATTGTCCAACTTGGGCACTGACAGTATCGATATCATCACCCATGATCCACATTAGCCGGTCTATTTCGTGGGTACCGTCCATTTGACCCATTCCACCGCCTTTGGAACCAACCAACATCCAGGGTGGACGCTTCCATGGCTCATAAGGCTTGTGCCACATGTCATATGCCATAACAACATCCCCAAGACGTTTTGAATCGACTAACCTCTTCATAGCCTGAACAGCAGGGTAATATCGCTGAGTATGCGCGGTCATTAATTTTGTACCGCTCGCAACGGCAGCATCAATCATCTCACGACCTTCAGCAGAAGATAACGCAAGAGGTTTTTCCAAAAAAACATGTTTACCAGCCCGTACGGCATCTAGACCAGCCTGATAGTGCAACCAATGCGGAAGAGTGGCAATCACAATATCCACATCATCACGATCTAGTGCCACATGGTAGTCATTAACAAACTCGACGTCCGGGTACTGATCTTCCCAGGGAGCAGCCGCTTCAGAGCGTGGCTCAGCCACTAGCTTTAATTCTGCTCTTGGGGTCTGATCGACCACATCAATGTATCGTCCACCAAGTCGGCCTGTACCTAATATCGCTACTCCAACCAAGTCATATCCTCATTCTCTTTTATTGAAATCACTATTTTATATTTTCAAATCAACAGTGAGATATTCAGCCAATTAACCCCGAACTGCAAAACCCCATTACTATCACAGTACTTATTACAACCCAACTTCACCTACACGTCATTCACCGAGTTGTCTTCAGCATTCCATGATCCAATACGCTTGTACTTATTAGGATGAAATGGTCGCTCAGTGAATACCGACTCATCGAGATCGGTTCCTAACCCTGGAGAAGTTGGCAAAACAAAAAAGCCATCTTCAATTTGCAGTGGGGCAGTTTGGACCTTATCGTGCCAAGGCATGTCGCGAGCAGTCTCAAGAATGAGGAAGTTTGGAACAGTCGCACATACATGCATAGATGCAGCAGTCGCAATTGGACCGTTGGGATTATGGGGTGCAAATTTAATGTATTCAATTTCCGCCATCTGCGCGATACGCTTAATTTCAGAAATACCACCCGTGTGAGCAATGTCTGGCTGAATAACATCAGTCAACCGCCGATGAAGAATGTCACGGAATCCATAACGGAAAAACAACCGCTCACCAGTAGCTATATCCGTGCGATGACCAGCATTACGCACTTGCTCCATTGCATCGAGATTGTCTGGTGGCACAGGCTCTTCGAAAAACATGATGCTGAATTCTTCAACGGCAGCTATCTGCCTATTCGCAAGTGCAGGTCTTGATCGTCCATGGTTATCGATCATGATCTCAACCTCTGATCCGAGATTTTCACGCATTGCTTTAATTTTTTGATATAAAACATCAACGGTATCTGATTCCAAAAACCTTTCCTTACCAACATCCCAACCACCTGTCTTGAACGCAGAAAATCCCTGATCAACAGCATCCTGACCCCCACGAAGGTCAGACGCATGTGTGTAAGCTCGTACCCTATCTCGAACTGCCCCTCCAAGCATTTTATAGACCGGTAAACCATAAATTTTTCCTGTGAGATCCCACAAAGCTATATCAATAGCCGACATAGCGGAACCCATCACCACACCACCACGCCAAAAACCATGGCGATACATTATCTGCCAATTTTTCTCAATTTCAGTCGGATCTCGGCCGATGAGATTCAAAGCCAGGGTTTTGATTCCGGCTTCAACGGCCTCTTCATGCAATTCAAGAGTCCCCTCCCCCCAACCGTGAATGCCTTCATCGGTCTCAACTTTGCAGAAAACCCAGTTACGATTTCCCCCTTGCATAATGAAAGTTTTGATGTCCGTTATTTTCATATAATCTCTACAGTACGTAATTTCTAGTTCTCTTACTAACTTGGCGAATAAATAATTATTTCTTTCAGCTGTGTTGATAACCCGTCTTATTCCCGATCACAATTATCGGACGAAAACTATACATCTTTTATTTTCGGATAGATCAACATGGTGACAGCAACTACGCTTAAGCAAGCAGCTGAAAGCAATATATATCCATAACTGACACCCCAAAGGTCAGCAGCAAACCCCGCAGCCAACCCTGCCAACGGCGACAATGCAGTATCCAGTAAAGTCGCTGAAGTAATCCGACCACGAAGCCGGTCAGGCGATACTTCCATCAGTGTTGCTGTATTACCAGCCCTAAATAACGTTTGTGATGCACCGATCCAGATAATCAGAGGAAATGCCATCCACATATGGTTAGCGCCTGCGAAACCTAATAAAGCAATCCCGTACGAAATTGCCGCCAAAAGCATTAATCGGCCTTTGTACGAGACCTCCTGCCGAGACGCTATGAACAAGCCTCCACTAAGCCCACCAATAGCACCCACGGACTGCAACAAACCCATTAAACCGATCCCACGTCCGTACTGTTCCTCAACCAACTGTGGCAACAGGATTTGATGTGAAAACCCAATAGCCAAAGGACCCAGCCCAAGCAGCACCAATGCGAGAATCACCCGATGACGCCTTATATAAATGAATCCCTCAACAAGTTGATTAAACGGATTCCCAACCGACCGTTTAACTTGACTTTCAGGTATGACAATTTTTCCCGTACTCCACAACACCAAACCAAAGGCAGCAGCAGCCCAAACATACGCCCAACCCACATCAGTGAGAATAATCAAAGCTGATATAGCTGCAGGACCAATAAATCGCGTGCTGTTTATAGCTATCGAATTCAACGACATGGCATTAAGCATGTCTTTTTTCTCAACCAGATTAGGAATTATTGAGGTACGAACGGGTTGGTTCATTGCCAAGCCAGCACCCAGACCAAACGCTAATACATATACGTGCCATAGCTCGATCAAATCTGTCAGTAACAGAACTGCCATTAGGACATGCATTAACATGGTCCAGCCTTGAATAATCATCAACAGGTTACGACGATTGAAACGATCAGCGGCCACTCCTCCTATGAGCCCCAAGATCAACATAGGAACAGCGCGAGCTATTAGGACGGAAGCCACCGAAGCCGACGATCCAGTGAGATCCCAAACGAGCCAGGCTCTAGCCACCATATCGGCATGCATCGCTGTAGCAGACAGAACCTGTCCGAACCACAAATATCGAAAATTCCGATTACTTAAAGACCTAAAAGTCGCGGAGATAGTACCCGCTCTCATGGGTGACTTATGATCAGTAGCGCAGGTTCAGCGGCGGGGTAATTATTACTCAAGTTATCTGCAGTATATGCCTTAGTCAGTCGATATCTAGTCGTATTGGTGAATGGATCGACTGCCATCCGATGAGTTCAAGTTCCCTCACATCTTTAAGGCTTATACCTAGAGAATCTGCGGTCTCAGCAGGAGTGGCAGATGTAGAATTTCCTATGCCCAACCTGAGCTCCATTACAAGGCGTTGGCGGTGAGATAAAGTCTTCGCCGCTCTCGCTGAAAATTCTTTAGCCACAACGCCCGGGATTGATTTGGAATGACCATCTGCCGCACGAAATAACCTATCCATCATTTTTGTGCGGCCCATCGCCATCAAGCGCTTAAAAGCCATATCAACAGTTAATGTGTCCCTAGATTCAAGATTTTTAGCATCTTTTTGGGCAATACTCTCAAGAGAAAGCCAACCTTCACGCGAACCGCCTGTTCTCAATCCATAAATAGCCAGTCGCCACGCGTTTTCATCCTCAGATTCAAGCATCCCTCGTAACACTTGAATTGCTTTCATAGACTCTAACTTACCCAGTTCTTCAGCAGCCAAAGCTCGTTCACGTATATCCGCACTTGAAAGCATTCTACGTAGTTGCGATATGCGTTCTTCTCCGGCACCACTTAATTCCGAAGCAACACGTCGAAGGTGTGATCCTTCGGTCTCACTTTCCGTTTTGCTCAGGCGTGTAATGCCAGAAGTTTCAGCAGTTGGTTTAACTATATTGAAGACTCCATCTGTTTAGTCTTTCGCTGGGCGAGTGCCGATCCCAACACCACAAGAATCGCACCGATATAAAGCTCGCCTCCAACTGATTCTCCTAAAATCCACCAGCTAAATAGCACACCGAAAACAGGTTGACTGAGTGATATAACAGTAACCCTAGAAGGCAAATAGCGCTTGAGCAACCATGTCTGCCCAATAAATCCAAGACCAGCGATCAAAACACCCGTATACAGCAGTGCAACTACAAGTCGAGTCGTCAACACAAACGGTTCATTACTTTCAAATATCAAACTTGCAACAATAAACGTAAAAATCCCAAAGACACTTTGTGCTATCA
>CAJWJL010000021.1:0-19087 GCA_913042135.1 uncultured Chloroflexota bacterium
CATAGCCAGTCCAATCTGGAAGTTCGATGCTCGGCTCGTTAATCGCCTTCATCTGAATCTTCCCGGCAGCTGACCCAGCTGCACCAAATCCGCAGTTACCGACAATTGCCGTTGTAATGCCCTGAAAGATATTGTGGCGAACTTCCGGCTCAATCAAGATATGAAAATCGTCATGAGAATGAACATCGATAAATCCTGGGGTTAAAGTTAGACCCCGCGCATGGAGAATCTCAGCTGATTCAACATCGATACTCGAAACGATCGAGACAATACGATCGCCCTCAATTCCAACATCAAGCACAACTCCTTGAGAACCAGATCCATCTATTACTGTTGCGCCTTTTATTATTAGATCAAGCAAATAATACTTCTCTCTCGTTATCAAAATATTGTCGTATCTTGAGGTAGCGAAACGCCAAACTTACGACGCTTAGAACGGTTACGCGGTTATAACTCCTCTGTACGCTCAGCACAAACCAAATTGATGTTGAAACTGGTTCGATTCGAGGATACCTTCTCGACTAACAAATCATTTCAGGTCGAATGTACCTGAATTTTCGGGGCACATAATAAAAAAACGGATTATCTCTACATGCCAGATTCAACCAAAATCGAACGAGTCGAAACAATACTTTGGGACCGGTGGTTACTGATCCGCATCTACTGCGAAGACGGTACTGTCGGTATCGGTGAGGGTGGAGTCCACGGCTGGCAAAGACCAACCAAAACGATGATCGACACGATGGCAGAATACCTCAAAGGTAAAAACCCTGATTACATCGAGCACCACTACCAGTGGTTATATCGTTCTTCTCACTTTATGGGATCAGTCGTTCAAGGCGCCCTTTCAGCAATTGACATTGCTTTGTGGGACATCAAAGGCAAACGATTAGGCGTACCTATCTACGATCTAATGGGCGGTAAAACACGCGACAAAGTCCGTTGTTACATGCACGTCGGTGGCACAACCAAAAACGAGCTCGTGGAGAGTGCTAAAGGTGCAGTAGCAGAAGGCTTCACCGCAGTGCGATTCACACCATTCCCGCCTGACTATTACCTTCACAAATCATATACCGAATGGGCAGATGAAGCGGTAGACCGAGTTGGAGCCGTCAAAGAAGCAGTTGGGGGCGACGCAGATATCTGCGTCGAAATCCATCGGCAAATGGCTCCTGCAGAAAGTATATGGCTCGGTCGTAGACTTGAGCAGTTCAATCCATTTTTCTACGAAGACCCAATGCTTCCGGACAGTCCTGCCCGTATGGCTCAAGTAGCCGATCAGTGCAATATCCCTATCGCCACTGGTGAGCGTTTTACAACGATTTTTGAGTATGAACAGCTTCTAGAGGCAAATGCGACGTCATATATTCGACCTGATCTCTGCTTGTGCGGCGGACTCTCGGGCTCAAAAAAAGTTTCCGCCATGGCAGAAGCAAAACATGTAAAAGTAATACCGCATAACCCACTTTCACCGGTAAGTACAGCCGCATGTGTCCAACTCGATGCGTGTATCCCTAACTTTGCGTTACAGGAGTATACCGGTGAATCCGAGCCACCAAAAAGTGATCTATTAATAACCCCTTTGAAACTAGTAGACGGATATCTCATTGTTCCAGAAGGTCCGGGACTCGGAATCGAACTGAATGAAGTCGCTCTGTCAGGACCGGAGAACCCAAAAATACTCGATACTCCTATTGGGTTCGATGGTAGTGTCCAAGACAGGTAAACCATGAAGTTAATTCCCGAGTCTTGTAAATTCCAATGGCCAACTAATCAAAAAAAGTCAGGAGTAAACGAATGGCTGTTATTCCAATTGCAATAGTCGGAGCCGGAGGAATGGGTGGCAGACACCTGCGTGCCTTAGGTGCACTTTACGAAAGTGGTATGGCCAACGTTGAATTAGTAGCCGTTTGTGACACCCGGAAAGAAAACGCCCTTCATCTTGCCGACAAAGCAGAAGAAATGCTCGGAAGTCGCCCCGAAGTCTTCACCTCAATGGAAGATATGCGAAAAAAACGGCCAGATATTGAAGCTGTAGATATCACCACCGATTCCGGATCCCATCATATGGTCGCCGAGATGGCATTCGATCTTGGATACAACGTCCTATGTGAAAAACCGCTTTCCCTAACAATCCGAGGATGTAACCGTGTGATCGATGCGTGGAAACGCAGTGGCAAGATACTCAGCGTGGCTGAGCAGGAACGACGTGACCCAATGTGTCGTCTCAACAAAGCCGTTTTAGATTCAGGCGTAATCGGTGACCCGTATAGCATTTTATTGGGATCAGCAGGAGGCGGTAAAGAAATCATCATATTGCCTTGGCGACACTATAAAAATATTGGTGGAATTTTTGTTGATGCCGGAGTGCATACAGTTGACCAGATGATGTACTACCTAGGCGATATAGAAGAAGTATTCGCAGTTTCAAAAATCTGGGAACCTAAGCGATATCGGGGCGAACGCATAGGGGTCCATGATTTCTACGATCACTGGAAAGATGAAGTACCGAACGAGATCGACGCAGATGCGGAAGACATGGTCATTTCTACTCTCAAATTTAAGAACGGTGCTATTGGTCAATGGACTTCGTTTTATGCCGCACACGGCCAAGCAACACAATACGGGATGATTTACGGCAGTAAGGGTTCAATAACTCCTGCAAAAAACCGCAGGGGTGACCAGTTAACGGTGACCATAGATGGTGTGGGCACGATATCCGGTGATGAAGTTCTGGAACTCGTTCCGGACTTTCACCTAGATGAACTACCCGCCCGGCTTTTTGGTAGTGACAGACTTGGATCTTACAACAGGCCCACAGGAGATTCGGATCGATTCCTTGTAGCTCTAGAATACTATGAACTAGGTCAATGTATAGCGGATGGTACTGTGCCTGAAGTAGATGCATATACCGGCCGCAAGGATCTGGCTGTATGTAACGCAGCTCTAGAATCATCAGTACTGGGTCGCCCAGTGACCATTGAAGAAATCGAAAACGAAGAGACCGCTGAGTACGAAGCGAGCATTAACAACCATTGGAACATTTAAATTTGTTTATTACCCAAAAAATTAATTACAAACACATCAGGCATATGTGAGAACAATTTTGAATATTGCAAAGATCGAAACTTTTTTTGTGGATCGATACCTTGTGGTGAAAATCACTACTGAAGACGGAACCGAAGGTATTGGGGAATCATGTTACTGGTCGTATCCAAAAGCTGCTGAGCAAACAATACACGCATTTGCCGATGCGCTAATCGGTATGGATGCAGGAGATATAGAACATATTTGGAGCTACCTCTGGCGTTATAACTCAGCATTTAGAGGCAATAGCATCGGTGGTGCGATTAGTGCTATCGATATGGCACTTTGGGATATTAAGGGTAAGCGACTGAATGCTCCTATTTGGGATTTACTTGGTGGAAAGTTTCGCCAGAAAATTCGCGGCATTGCTCAGGGAATCGGTGGCGACACTCCCGAAGAATGCGCTTTAGGAGCTAAAAAAGCCCTAGACCAAGGTTTCTCTGCGTTGAAATTCACTCCAATGCCCAAAAACTGGGCGGAACTGACCTACACAACAATGATCGGACTCGCAGTCGACATGGTCTCAGCCGTACGAGAAACCGTTGGTTGGGATTTCGACATCGGAATCGAGATCCACAGAAACATGCAACCACACGAAGCAATTGCCTTTTGCGAAGAAGTCGCAAAACTAAGGCCCTACTTCATAGAAGATCCCATCGTCCCTGACTCGGTCGTTGCAATGGGAGAAGTAGCTGCAAAGATGCGACTTCCACTTGCGATCGGCGAACGAAACATGGGCATATGGGAGTTCCGTGAATACGCTCAACTGGCAAAACCTGCATTCTTCAAACCCGATATCGCTGTCGCAGGTGGAATCACTGGCGTCAAAAAAATCGCAACTATCGCCGAAGCTCATCACATCAAAATTTGCCCTCACAATTTCCAGGGGCCTATCGCCACAGCAGCATGCATCGCTATTGGAACCGCATCGCCATCATGGGACGTTCAAGAATCCGTCGAAGAACAAGTGCCACCAAGACGCGATATGACCGACGAGATCATGAAACTCGAACGAGGCTGGTATACACCTTCGGAAAAACCGGGACTAGGAGTGTTATTTAACGAAAAAGCACCCGCTATGCATCCATTTAACCCCGCTAAAGCGCCACCCCCAATCCGTGAGGACGGTAGTGTCGCATTGAAATAAAGTCAACTAATCAACTCGTCCGAAGTCATCTTCTACACGAACAATATCGTCTTCACCGAGATAATCTCCAGTCTGCACTTCAATAATCTCCAATGATTCGACTGAAGAAATGTTCTCAATCCTGTGGTGAGTATTGCGTGGTACAAACATTGACTGCCCTCGACCAAGAGTGTGCTCTTCCTCTCCAACGATAACCTTTGCCGTACCACGCGCTACAACCCAAGTTTCATCACGATGACGGTGCCACTGCAATGAAAGACGAGATTCAGTTTTTACGGTTATACGCTTTGTCTGAAACCCAGGCCCATTAACCAAAATTTCATATGACCCCCATGGACGAGACTCGCGTTTCTTATTGGAAGGTTCGAACGTAACTTCAGACTGATTGGTCAAAAAAATCTCCAAGAGTATTGCAGTTTATAACCCTTCTAATTGAAATTCTAACGTCTAACATCAGATTGATGGTAAAACTGCAAACGCAATCATTATTTTCTTACAATCAGCGCGTAATTCTCATGCAAGGTGAGCGATAATATTTTGGCACGAAAAAACTTCGATGCTAACCACTGGGCTTGACTGTACTTGCAATTGTAATTTACCGTTTCGGATACCTCTGCAAGGCATAAACTTTAAAGCGAATTACCAGCACATGATACCCATACAAGATCGCAAGCCAAACATACTTTTTATCCTGACCGATCAACAACGCCGAGACTCGATGAGTGCATATGGCAACAAATGGATCAAGACTCCTAATCTCGACAAACTTGCAAATAAAAGTTTTGTATTCGAAAACACTTACGTAACCCAACCGGTCTGCACACCTGCAAGAGCTTCGATCATGACAGGGCTTTATCCATACGCGACCGGACTACAACGCAACAACATACCTCTCAGCCGCGATATTCCGACGATTGGAGACATGATCTCAAGCGAGTACTACAACGCCCATATGGGAAAGTGGCATCTCGGAGATGATATGACAGCACAACACGGTTTTGACAAATGGGAAGCAGTCGAAGACTTCCAACGAATACGGACTACTCGAAAAGAATATCGGTACCAAGAAGCTCCATACAATCAGTGGTTACGGGATCATGGTATTGATCCTCCATCGATGCAAGTCTCCTACGAAGGCTGGGTCGGTGTGGTTGAACTGACCGAAGAACAAACACAGGCAGGGTTCCTAGGGCATACTGCATCGAATTTCATATCGGATTATCCAAAAGGAAACCACGCGGATCAACCATGGATGTTATTTGTCAATTTCTTTGAACCACATCCACCGTATACCGGCCCATTAAACCATCTTTACAATCCAAAAGACGTTGAAGTCGGCCCTGGATTCAGAAAACGGCCAGACTCCGGGTCATTGGTAAATCGCTTAAGATCTGATTTCTACATGAGTGGTGGCAATAATCCACTTGGAACGGCTGGTGGCGATCACCATGAGACCAGTACCGAAAAAGGCCTTCGAAAACTTCGAGCTCAGTACTTCGCAAACGTCACACTTGTAGACAATCAAATAGGAAAGATTTTCAACTCACTCGAGAAAAGCGGACAAGCTGAAAACACCATTATTGTGTTCACTAGTGAGCACGGTGAGATGGCAGGCGACCATGGAATGCTCGAAAAGCGCTCGCTCTACGAAGAAGCATCAAACGTGCCGCTTTTAATTTATGTGCCATGGCTAAATTCCAATGACCAGCAGCGAATAAATGGGTCAGTTGGACAGGTCGATCTCGTTCCAACTTTGTTGGATTTGTCGGGCAGTGATATCCCTAAACATTTGGAAGGCAAATCCTTAGTACCGGTTTTACGGGGTGATGAGGATTTATCGCACAACGATGTATTCATACAGTGGAACGGGATGGGAGATCGCAATCTCGGTTCACCCGAAATAAACCGCATGGTGTCCATTCCATGGCGAGGTGTGGTCACTGGAGACCGCTGGAAGCTAAATTTATCTCCGGGTGACCAATGTGAACTTTACGATCTAAACAGTGATCCTTATGAATTAGATAATCTATTCAACATTCAGGAACATCGAGATCGAATCCGCGAAATGAGTGCACGTATCAGGATATGGCAAGACGAAACAGGGGACGACATGCCCCTACCGGCAGTTTAAACAGCAACTAAATGAGGCTGTTTGCTTACAGTGGGATTAACCGATTCCCAATAACGATCGAATACGCTACGAGCTTCATCATAAGTCCGTGTCGCAAATAACTCGACCCTGAATGACCTGACACGATCACGACCACCTGCATACCAAGAAAGGTGGCGTTGCATCTGTATAAGCCCTACTTTTTCAGGGAAATGTTCCATTATCAGTGGCATATGACGATCAATAACACGTGTTTGGTAATCGTATTTACCTTCAGACGAAAGATCCTCAAAGGTTTCATCAAATACCCACGGTTTACCAATAGCAGCCCTACCAATCATGACCGACTGACATCCCGTTGCGATCTGCATCTTGCGCGCATCTGACATGGACTGAACATCACCATTTCCAGTAATGGGAATACTTACAGCATCGACAACCTGAGCGATCATGTCCCAAGTCGAAAGACCAGTGAATCTCTGGGCTCGCGTTCTTGGATGAACCGTGATAGCGTCAACCCCGACGTCTTCTGCCATTTTGGCCACTTCAACTGCATTTAGGTGCTCTTGATCCCATCCGCTGCGAATTTTGATGGTGAAGGGAACAGTGATCACTTTACGCATAGCTTGCAGGATTTCGGAGGTTTTCTGCACATCCCTCATCATCGCGGAACCACGGCCTGTTTTAGTAATTTTCGGGACAGGACAACCCATGTTCAAGTCGATGATATCTGCCCCTCGATCTTGCAGCCACTGGGCCCCAGGAACGAGTGTCTCAGCGTTAGACCCTAATATTTGGAGGGCAATTGGCTTTTCCTCTGGCAAGTACTTAGCGATATCGTATCGTGTCTTCGAATTCTTACGAGTCAGTCCAGTTGCATCGATCTCTTCGCTAGTAGTCAACGCACTACCGCACTCACGCGCGACGATACGGTAAGGAGCATTAGAAATTCCAGCCATTGGGGCCAGACGTGCCAAGCCTTTTACTTCGACATTGCCAATAAACATCTCTTGAGTATACGAAGTGTTTGAAATAATTGGGTTACTGAACCCGTAGAGTTTTAAAGTCTCTGACCTTCAAGAACCTCGCTACATAATTGATCCGACCAAATAACTGTATTTCACTCAGGATGAAATGGTCGCCCCCATCTATTTGAAAACTACAGGTAGAAATGGTGAGTCCTTAGTAAAAGGCAAATCTATGGCGAGTTAACTGGTATAGGCTTTGTGCATCTTGTTTTCCGAGGCCACCAACTCCACTCACCTAAAATGGCAGCCATACTCGGGACCAATAGGGCTCTTACTATAAAAGTATCGATTAAAACCCCCAGGCTGACAGCGAAGCCAAGCTGAAATAGATCTCTCAGTGGGAGTGTAGTTAAAACAGCAAATGTACCTGCAAGAATTATTCCTGCCGAGGTAACTACACCGCCTGTCCGACCAACTGCTATCGCTATACCTTGCCGAATTCCATACTCACTCACTGATTCACGAATACGGGACATAACAAAGATATTGTAATCGGCACCTAAAGCAACTAGAAAAATAAACATCCAAACACCGTTTTGGTAAGCAACACCTGAATGTCCAAAAATCTCCTGAAACGCAAACACTGACAAGCCAAATGTAGCTCCGAAACTCACTACGACACTGAAAACTAGATAAAGTGGAGCAACTATAGATTTCAACAATAAAATGAGAATCAGTAAGATCGCAGTAATTGAAACAGGCGCCAACCAACGGACATCGGCATCTATAGCGGCCTTCGTATCAGCCTCTATAGCCGTATCGCCTCCCACGAGCGTGTAAGGCTCCAACAGCGTAGGAAAATCGGTTGTTAATAGCATTTCACGAATTGTTAATACCGTAGCCAATGATTCAGTGGAATACGGGTCGCCTTCCAACACTACATCCAGGCGTGCTGTAGACCCATCAGGCGAAATAAATCTTCCGCCTCCCTGCTCCAGATACTGACCTGAGTTCACTGGGCGTCCCGCTGGACGAGTAGGACTCGAGACGCTAACAATGCCCTCCATATTTAAAAGCCGAGCTGATAGATCATCGATTTCCGCCACTGCAGATAAAACATTAGGCTCAGAAGCAACAACATAAATTTCGGTAGGTGCAAGACGTCCTGCTGGAAAGGACTCAGCAAGCATTTCATAGCCAACTTTGGATTCCATATCATCAGGGAAACCATCCAAAAAATTATGGCTAGGCTTAATCGACCACGCAGGTATCGTCGCTATAACAAGCCCGATCATAGTAATGGAGAAAATTAGCAATGGTCGACGAGATACAAGCTGACCAACCCTACTCCAAAAACCAGAGTCAGAAACCGACTGACTTTGGATCAAAGGTCTGGGCCAAAAAACCCATCGCCCGCACAGCGCTATCACTGCAGGCATCACAAAAATACCGCTCAATAAAACAACAAAGATAGCCATAGCAAGCATAGGGCCCAGGGACCTGAAGGATCCATAAGAAGAAAAAGTCAAAGCGAACATCGCAACTATTGTCGTACCAGCCGACCCAGCAATTGAGGGTCCAACACGGGACATAGTAGATCGCATCGCCAACCACTTATCATTTTGAAGGACAAGTTCTTCTCTATACCTTGAAACTATGAAAAGTGCGTAATCGGTACCTGCCCCAAAGACCAATACGGACATGATTCCAGTCACTTGTCCATTCAAAGGCAAATCAAAATTATCAGCCATCAATGCAGCAATAGCCTGTGACAGCGCCAAAGCAGACCCGATCACTACGAGAGGCACGACTGCTGTAACAGGAGAACGGTAAATCAACAAAAGAAGAACCAGCACAAGAGATCCTGTGGCTGCAGTTATTGCTACATCAATCTTTCCAAAAACTTTCACAGCGTCAATGATGATACCTGCCGGTCCGGTTACAGCCGTTTCTACCACTTGTTGACCTTCGGGACCTCTCAATTCACCACCAGTTTCCGCTGCTCGATCTGATAACCACTCTATTGCCGACTGAAACGGGGGGTTAGAAGGTAAGCCATTAATCGTAACCACTACCATAGACGTGGAACCGTCTTCAGAATTCAGAGTAGCGTTTGCAGCTAGAGAATCACCTGGAGAGAGAATCGATTGAATCGCTTCTGGAGCTGTAGCAGATCTAGCGATTTTGGTAAATGACTCAACAGCTTCATTCTTACTACCAATATCACCTTGCGAGCTGAATACCACCAATGCTGGAATGCCATCCCCTGATGGAAATTTTTCAGCTCTTAGTTCAATAGCCTGAACTGATTCCGCTCCAGCAGGAAGAAACTCCTCAGTCTCGTTTGTAGTCACATCAGAAAGTCTGGGAGCTAAGGAGCCCACCATTCCTACAGCTAGAAGCCAGAGTAATAAGCCAACGATAGCTCTTTTCGCAGTAGACGAAGAAGTAAAAAACATTATTTGCTAGGTCAATTCAGGCTACAGGGTAGTTATCGGATAAGGGTCATGAGAATCAAAAAATTCTAATTAATTTGCAATAGGACAACATCTCGACTGTAATTCAAATATACGCAATTCGATAGAGCCCAGATTAAAGATTTGAATTAAAGTTTCATTTATTATTATTTGTTGAATATACTCTACTTTACAGTTACTGTGGTGTAAAGTCACCATTAATGTAATAATGTTGTATAGATACGGTTTTGCTCTCTCAAGACTTAGGCTAGGTAGGTTTAGTGTATATATGCAAAACAAATACCGCAGGATCATCACTTCAGAACAGATATCTCTCGAGCAGTTGGGTAATTCAAAAGAGTCCAAAAAGACGTAAACGGTATTAAATCAATAACATGCTGCGATCCTGTTGAATAGTCGATAACGACATGATCCGTATAGCGTGCAAAAAATCTCATATGGTTGGACATATACAACACTCACGATCTACATGTGTAACAACTACGTCATTTGCTCGCAACATCTAGGAAACATACGTTTCTTAAGGTGAATACTTCATTAATAGGTCCTTGAGTGCGCAATCGATCTATGAATCAAAAATATCGTACAAAACCTCGGGCTCCTGAGCTCAGAAAACATCAAACAGCACTTCTCGATGCGTTAATTGCAGGGGATCAAACACGTGCCAGTGAAGTAATTGAAGATTCAATTTCCAAAAAATGGGCACCGACAACAATCTACGTAAACTTGGTAGCTCACTCAATGGCTGAAATTGGTGCTTTATGGCACCGTGGCAAGCTGAATATTTCGACTGAACACCGGGCCACACAGATTGCGTTTCGTCTGCTTGCACATGTCAAGCATTCTTACCCCGATGGAACTAAAACTGGATTACGTGCGGTCGTATCTGGGGTTGCAGGAGACACCCATTTGGGTGGGGCGCTCATATTTGCCGATTTATTACGTTTCGATGGTTGGGATGTAGATTTCCTTGGGACAGACACTCCAAGCGATGCAATTCTTGAGATCGTAAAATCAAACGAGCCAGACCTTCTGTGCCTATCGGTAACGCTAACAGAACAGATAGCTGCAGCTACCGAAACCATAAAAATTGTGAAAAATGCCGCCCCATCTACAACAATCATTGTCGGCGGTGGAGCAATCAACAATAATGGCTCTCAAAATTCCCTCGAAACTGCAGATTATGTAGCGCCAGATGCTCTCACCGGCCTTAAATGGACAACCGAACAATTTGACCTAGGTATTTCTGCTAAGACGATACAGGCAATGCTCACAGATCTCGGGGGAAGAATCCAACATCTCAGGAAAGAAAAAGGCCTCAGCCAACAGCAACTTGCCACCGCCTCCAAGCTAGATCGCAGTTACGTAAGTGCAGTAGAGCATGGCAAGCAGAACGTCAGTTTTGCAACTTTGAAAAATCTATCAGATGCGCTTGATGTCAACATCGTTGAGCTGATAGACGATTAGAAGATATCGTCGATCTCCCCCCCAACCGGATGACAACATTTTCACCACCTATCATTGAACGTCTCAGCAGCAACGTTTACCAGCTGACAAGTCAAACTATTGTGAATCGCTGTTTAGAAGAAACGTTTGAATTCTTTGCAAGAGCAGAAAATCTCAATAAAATCACCCCTCCGTGGCTGCGCTTTAATATTGTTTCAAACACACCCATTCGAATGGGGATCGGCACCATTATCGAATACCGCCTGAAGCTCAGAGGCTTTCCAATGAAATGGGTATCTGAAATACCGATTTGGCAACCTCCACATCGATTCGTTGACCAACAAAAAAGCGGACCATACCGATATTGGCGTCATGAACACTTATTACAAAAACACGATAAAGACTCCACCCAGATGAAAGACATCGTTACCTATAAAGTTCCATTTGGTCGTTTTACGCATGCGCTTTTCGTTAAACGTGACCTAAAGAAAATCTTTAAACATCGCCATCACTCTTTGCGAGATCTCTTGTATTGATAAGTGGTAGATAAATTATGGATTATTGGGAAGACCAAACATTCGACCCAATCGCACGCAATGAAAATCTCCAAAAATAACCTACACATGAAAAATTCATGCCTTGACGCATATGAATAACAGGTCATATGGTCACATCAAATAAACCTCAAAATAACATTCATACATAAAGTGATGGTTGTCTATGTTTAGAGCACGCGCACTTACTACTTCACTCCTGATTGTTGCCCTATTCACTGTCTCCTGTGGAGGCGATGGATCCGTGGTATCTGATCCAGAAGGTGGAAATTCCGATTTCCCAAAAGTGATCAGAATGATTGAATCGACAACAAACTTTACAGAAGACGATGTCAAATCGATCGGCTGGAAAGCGCAAAAGGATTTTCTGCTTGATTATCCAGGAGCTACAACTGCTAAGTGGGGATTCCTGAACGCCGCTGAAGTAGGAGTACTAATTTACTCAAGCGCTGACGATGCTAAAACCCTTGGCGTTGCTGCAGCCGAAGCCCAGACATTTCACAACGAGCTCGGAGAAGCGCCAGGAGACGGTACTATGGACCGAACTTCATGCCAAAGTGCAGGCTGGCAATCTGCGGTCCAGGAAATCAGCAACAGCTCCTCGAAAGTATCAGCATCATATCTACAGCCTGAAAAAGATGGTGATATCCCACCCAGTCAAAAAATGCCATGCCCCGTTCGGGTGCCTACCTACAATGATTACACCGTCATCGGCAATCTCGTGATGATGTGCGAAGGTGACGATGGCAAACCATTAGAACCATCAACCAACTGTAAAGAACTTGAAAAATGGTTGACCAAATAAGAAAACGCCATATACGTCATTCATGATCACAGCCATCGATGACGGTAGCTTACAAATCTAAATGTGACTTAATTGCCAGGACCATCCTGCTTGAAATAGGACGACTGCATGCATTTACTCGAAACGATAAACGATAAATGCCTTTAGAAGCCTGGTTGGCTCTAGCGGGGGTGTTTATTTTAGGAGCAATGAGCCCAGGTCCATCCTTGGCTACGGTGCTGCGCAATAGCGTTGTAAATGGACGCCGACACGGAGTATTGACCGGACTTGGACATGGTTTAGGATTTGGCATCTATTCATTCTTGGCAGCCTCAGGAATGATCACTGCCATCTCTATTCACACAGGCACGGTTGATATTTTACGATTGACAGGTGCAATTGTGCTTGTAATCCTAGGCTATATATTCGCCAAACAATCACTATCGGGCTCAATAAAACCGATCGATACCGATAAGAATCAATTTTCTGCTCACTCCAGTTTTGCTCAAGGCTTTTTGATAGCACTGCTTAACCCGAAAATATTTGCCTGGATGTTGGCTATATATGCACCGTTTATTAATACAGATCTTGGCATACAAATTCTGCTGGCCATGGCACTAATGGGAGTATGCATAGATGCCTCTTGGTACGTGGGTGTAGCTATCTTCATGACCGGCGGCAACCGAGCGGCTAAGCTGGGCAAAGCGTCAAATAAATTCAGCGCAGCGATGGCATTACTGATGTTCGTATTTGCAATAATGATTTTTGCCGAATATATTTTCGGTTAATTGAATATTGATTATGCAAATCAATATTCAATCATAAACAGAAACTAAACTGCCCGCGACCCGATTCGGCGACTAGCGCGTCCCGACAAAATAAGCTCCAATATCAGGGTCATTTAAAAGATCAATCGCAGGAGCTACGTGAGCCACTTTACCACCCACAAATATGTAACCACGATCTGATCGAGCAAGTGACAATTTGGCATTTTGCTCAATAATCAATACTGTGATTCCCTGCTTCCGCAATTCATTAATACGCCCAATAATGTCTTGTTGATATTTTGGTGATAGCGCAGCAGTAGGCTCATCGAGCAATAGAAATGTGGGATCAGATATCAAGGCCCGCGAAATGGCCAACATTTGCCTTTCTCCACCCGAAAGTGATGCTGCCAGATCACTCATACGCAATTGCATTTCCGGGAACATTTCACATGCCTGATCAATTCGCTTTTGAAGATCTGCTGAACCCATATTCAACCCTCCCATCTGCAAATTCTCATAAACGGTTAATGACGGGAATACGTTGTCGACCTGTGGAACATATGCGATACCGCGTTTTACTAATTTGTCGGTACGCCATGAAGAAACATCAACACCTCTATGGGTAAAAGTCCCTTCATATCGATCAGCGATACCGAAGAGAACTTTCATAAAGGTGGACTTCCCACACCCGTTGGGACCTATGACCGTGACTAACTCTCCTTCGTCAACGTACAGGTCAACTCCGTTTAGTATCTGTACAGACCCATAACCACCCGTTACGCCCTTTACATCAAGAACACGGCTCATACTGCTTCTACCTCTGAAACCCCAAGATATGCTTCCGTCACGTCACTACTCGCCATCACATCTCCCGGAGTCCCCTGCATAAGAACCTTTCCATGATCCATCACTATAATTTTGTCCACCCCAGTACGAAGAATGAAGTCCATGTTGTGTTCTATAACCAGAACGCTCATGCCCTGTTCAGACACAAGATTCCTTAGGTTGATAAATATTTTTTCTGCCAACGGCCCTGCAACACCTGCGACAGGTTCGTCCAATAACAGGCACCTAGGCTCCCCCATTAGGGCTCGCCCGATGTCAACCAATTTACTCTGACCACCAGACAATTCACTGGACATATTGTGGGCCATGTGTGAGACCTCAAGAGAGTCCAATATCTCATATGCCTTGTCGACCCGCTCTCTTTCAGCCGGCCGAGATCTCGGCCTTAAAACTGAAAGTAGTGGATTCGGCGCGAATTGTTGCCTGGAAGGAACAAGTAAATTTTCTATAACCGTCATCTCTCGCCATAGGCGAGTGTGTTGAAAGGTTCTCGTTACTCCCATTGACTGGATTTGATCCGGGCGTAACTCCGTTGCCTCACGACCAAATACCTCTATACGCCCTTCTGTTGGCACCAAAAGTCCGGAAATGCAATTAAATGCCGTTGATTTTCCACATCCATTTGGACCAATAAGCCCAACAAACTCCCCTTCGTCAATCTCAAAAGATATCCCATCAACAGCGCGAAGACCGGCGAAATCCTTGGTCAGATCGGACACCTTTAACGGAGTATCCATCACTACTCAACCTCCTTACCACGTCTTCGTAAATCGACCGACGGTATAGGACGACTTGGCACTTCTGGAATCAAACCCTTTGGCGCTAACTGCAAAGCAACAATAATGATCAAACCAATTAATGCGAGCTTGAGATATGACAGATTCACGATCACCTTACCCCTGAGGAAGACCTCTTCTATGGAAAGGTCGGACCAGAGATATCCTCCAAAATCTACGACCACCCATCGGAAGGCGTTATCTAGATGAGTCACAATCCCATGCAATGGCAAGCTTTCGCTTCCACGAGCGACGACCATGACGTTAAAGAAGAATTCAACGATCACTATCAAAAACGCTCCAACTATCATGCCGCGATTGTTCCCGCGGCCGCCGACTATAAATGCAGCCCATACCAAAAAAGTAGACCGAACGGGACTCATAAATTCAGGGAAGATACCAGTATTCAACCAAGCCCATAAAGCACCGGCCATAGCAGCAACTGCAGCTCCAAGTGCAAGGCTTGCCGCTTTGTGCTTCAAAATGTCATGTCCATGGTGTTGACTCACGTCTTGATCTTCCCTGATTGATCTCAGGATGCGACCCCATGGCGAGGAAAGAACTGTATCTAGGAGCCACCATATCGCTAATGTAAATAAAACACACATAAATGCAAGGAGAACGACGTACGGTGCTGCCACTTCTAACCCAAACCAGCGTCCAACGGTCTCAGACATTCCTGAGTCCCACCAACCTTCAAATGGTCGAGCATACTGAGATATACCGATCGCTGATGTCACCGTTCCTGCTCTCAGTAAAGGCTCAGATTGAAGCGCTATACGTAGCATTTCTCCTAATGAAATCGTCACAATCGCAAAGTAATCCATTCGCAATCTTGCCGTTGGATACGCCAGCAACCACCCGGCTACACCTGATATCGAGACAGCAACCAACGTCGCAAGCCACGGATTCCATCCATACCCATTCGTCTCGACAGGAGCACACAAAATCCCAACAGTCACAGCTCCAATACCAACGAAGAAAATCACGCCAAAGTTGTTCATACCAGTGATACCTGTATGAAGGTTCAACGAAAATGACATGAGCCCAAATATTCCAAGCAACGCGAAAATACGCGCTACCTGCATTACTTTTGTAAGTTCACTCGCGCTAGGCAACACTGATGTGATCAACAAAATTATTAGAAAAAGAATCAAAAAAACAATCCAGGATCCTCGTTCGGTATAACGATCGAGATTCAAAGAGGGAGAAAGTTGCCTTAAAAATATCTTCCTGGAATTTGTCGATAAGAATTCTCTACTTACAGTGAAGGAATGCATTACAAAGCCCGAGGCGCCGACGAGGCGGAGTAACAACAGGGTTCGAAACGGTCGGATTAAAACTGCTACGGCCGCTTTCCCTCGCCTCAATGTATCAATGATCAGAATCCCAACGTCCTGAACGTAAGCCATCAATGCACGAACTACGTTGTACAAAAAGGTGATAGGACGAACTGAAACCCTATCGGAGAAGGAATGAGTTGTACTGCCATAACCTTTTTCACGTCGTCCTCTCATGCGATCAATATGCCAACGGGTCAAGACGTCACCAACCCCTCTTGGCATAACAAGTAATACAGCAACCAACAATATGAACGGCATTACCTCGGCAAAACCGGTCATAGTCGGTCGATCCAGTGCCTGTCCCACACCGATCAAAAGTGGTTCAGATCCAGCCCGCACCAACCCTATAAATATAGATGCAAGAATCACACCGGGAATTGATCCTATGGTTCCTAAAACGATTATTGCGAACGCTGGTAGTAGCAGAGCTATACCCACCTCAGGGTTCATAGGTAATACACCTGCGAGCAATGCGCCGCCTAAACCCGAAATCCCAGACGAAAGAAATGCACTCGTTAAGTGAACGTTTTCTACGTTAATTCCACTAGATGCAGCCAGTTCCGGGTTATCTGCCACTGCCCGCATTCGTCTACCAAGTCTAGTTCGATGAAGAAGAAACAAAAGTAAAAAGACCGAAGCAAACACTCCGATAACAAGGACTGATTTGGTGTACGTGAACGCGTATGGATTCACATTACTAGCCCATTCCATCAAAGGCACATCTGTACGATCACCGAGATGAAGCTGTAGACGTTCTGTAGCAACAGAAAATTTGGAACTGGCCAATCGCCAATCCTTATCTGGAACAAAGCGGAACGTTCCGGCTGAGAATCGCATGTAAAGAACCGCTCTGATAAGCATCGCTATCCCTAACGAAGCTATCATCATCACCTGCGGTGACGCTGCCTTTTTTCTGAATCTCCTGTAAACCAAAGTGTCTAGGATGATTCCTACCAAGCCAGTCACGAAAAAGGCTGTGACGGCTGCCGTAATCAGTAGGCTCCAGTTCAGAGCGTCGTCTTTCGGCGCATCAGATATGGGGAAAAAACGATCAGACCACATCAATGTAATCGCGACATAAGAACCCACAAGCATTGTATTGGCTTGTGCAAAATTCCCGAATCTTTGGACCTTATATGTAAGCGTCAAACCTGCGGCTACGCTCAGATACGCTGCAGTCCAATACATTCCGCTTAATCCGACAGCAGAAAGGTTATAGTTGACAAGCGCTGATCTACCTAAACCTGACAGCAGTAGTTCAAGCGTCCCTAAAATAAGAACAATAAGCAACATGAGCGAAACAACAATCCCCACCCACCCCCAGCGTTGCCTCATTGAACCCAATACGAGATGTATCGCAAGCAATCCACCACTCATCATTTCAAAGGATTGCAGCATCCAAACTAAATCACCATTGAAAAGGCCTGACCACACGACAAGACCAGCGTCATAACTCAATCCAATTAATGAATCGAACATTAGAAGCAATGCAAACAGCATCTTGCGCTGCCCGCTTATCACATCAAGTCTGGTCAAGCGCAGGTCATTTAAAGACAAGATAAATTGTCCAGCCTGTAAAAGAATCCATTTGAAATTAAGATCCGTTTACTCCTCACTATCAAAGGGCCGCCGGACTAGTCCGGCGGCCCTTCATGTTTAATCTGTTTTCTGAGACGGATGTAATCGGTATCCGACTGCAGGCAAACGAGCGTAAAGGCAGGTGTTTGATTATTACTTACCTTCTACACCACCTTCGGAAGTCCAGATCTGCTCACATGAGAAGTTAGTTCCACTGAAACGACAGATCTCATAGCCTGTACCAGGCACATCACCGTTATCGTCAAACGTGTGAGACCCGCTGGCACCATCGTAACTCGAGCCTATTTCCGCAAGATCATCACGAAGGTCACCATCAGAATCCGCTTTACCCGCATGAGCAATAATGTTCACTGCATCATAAGTCTCGTGAGTGTAAATACCTTCTGTATTTCCCCCAGCAGCAGCATAAGCAGTTTCAAAAGCAGACTTTGCGCTTGAGTCTTTACCCGGGCGAGGCTTAGTAGCGACTAAACCATCTACCGCAGCAGTATCAGTGAATGACTCCACGAACGCAGAATCAGCAACACCATCAGCTCCATAAAGATCACCACTAAAGCCCTGCGAGAGCAACTCTTCCATAATAGCTGCACCGTCAGTCGCATAAGACATTAAGACAACGGAATCACATCCACCGTCTACAACAGCCTGTGCGAGGGTAGAAGCATCGTAAGAACCTTCTGTCGGATCATAACCAACTTCGGTACACACGCTTCCCCAGGCCCCTTTGAAGTTTTCAGCAAGGCCGGCTCCGTAATCATTAGTCATGTAAAGAACAGCAGGATTGCTGCTTCCCTCTGACTTGACTACGTCCACCAGCGCAACAGATTGCTGAGCATCACTGGGAACAACACGGAAAAGATAACCATCGTCATCGGCCGTTGTCACAGCAGGTGAGGTGCTCGCATAGGAGAGCATAGGAACACCGGCCGGAGCAGCAACCGCAATCGCTCCAAGCGTTGCACCAGAACAAGCAGCTCCAACTATACCGACAACACCCGAGTCGATCAGGGACTGGGCGGAGGTCGCAGCCTGCGTACCATCACAACCTGAGTCCGCAACTATAAGCTCAAACTCATGGCTCTTTTGAGAATCGTTCAAAGCGGTTATAGCAACGTTTGCTGCATCCTCAAAACCAGGAGCATATACAGCTATTGGACCCGTCTGTGGACTCAAAAGACCAATC
>CAJWJL010000022.1:0-18999 GCA_913042135.1 uncultured Chloroflexota bacterium
ACGGTCATACCCCAATAGCTCTAGTGGGTGGTGGAACTGGAATGATCGGAGATCCCTCTGGCCGGGTAGAAGAACGCACCCTAATGTCAGTAGCACAGATTGACGAAAATGTGGATGCCATTCGCCTTCAACTCGAACCGTTTCTAGATTTCGATGTTAAATCCAATCCCGCTCGTATTGTTAACAACGCAAGCTGGCTACGAGCTACCAATCTGTTGGAATTTCTCCGCGATATCGGTAAACACTTCACGGTAAATTCCATGATGGGACGAGAATCGGTTAAGGGTCGATTTGATCGCGATAGTGGGATTTCATTTACTGAGTTCAGCTATCAGTTACTACAAGCCTATGATTTCCTGAGACTATTTGAACAAGAAAAGGTTGGTTTCCAAGCTGGTGGCAGCGATCAATGGGGCAATATTCTCGGAGGCGTTGAACTAATTCGCAAAATTCATGGAGCTGACTCAGACGGTAGACCGCTAGCGCACGGTATCGTTTATCCACTGGTCGTCAGCTCAACGGGTGAAAAATTTGGCAAGTCGATTGACGGCGCTCCGACATTGGACCCCAATCAAACGTCGCCTTACAAGCTATATCAGTTTTTTTTAAACGTGGCTGATGCAGATGTCGTGCCATATACAAAATTGTTTACCCTATTAAATCAAGTACACATAGGAAACTTAGTAGAAGCTGTCAGTGTTGAACCCGAAAAACGCGAAGCTCAACGAACTCTGGCTGAAGAAGTCACACGAACTGTCCATGGAGAAAACGGGCTCGCTCAAGCACTAAAGGTTACCCAGGCATTCTTTGGCGATAATATTTCCGCTCTATCGTCGGACGAGATGGAAGATGTACTTAGCGGATCGCCTGTAACGGAAATCAATCGAGATCAACTAACTGGTAATGGAATGAAGTTCTCTGAGCTAGCTATCGCAGCTGGATCTGGCAAATCTAACGGAGACGTGCGACGTACGGTCGAGCAAGGCGGCATGTCACTCAATGGAGAGCAAATCAAAGATGCAGGTCGAGCGGTTCTAATGAAGGATCTTGTTGATGGTCGACTAATGGTCATACGCAGAGGGCGAAAAAACTACGCTATCGTAAAACTGACAGATTAGATTTTACATTTACAAGTAAATATCATTTCCCATCGCCCTGTCTCCGATCATTTGATTTCTATGTAGATTTTTGCAATGGAATTGCAACCGTTTTATCTAACGAGAGTTAGAATCTTTTATAGTCATCGTTCAAGATGACCACTATCTATAAGAATCACTATTAACTCACAAGTATGGAGCACTTTGTTGGCCAGCCATAATCAGCCAAATCTTAGAATCCCAGGTCCTGTGCCACTACCTGAAAACGTATTGGCAGTGGCAGGATCTCAAATGATCAATCATCGCGGTCCAGAGTACGCAGAAATGCTTGATCAGATGTCTGCCAATTTAAAAACCGTTTTTATGACCAATAATGACGTTTACTTCATAACAGCTTCTGGTACTGGAGCGATGGAGGCCGCGTTAGTCAACACAATCTCACCAGGAGATAAGGTCCTATCAATAATCATCGGCGCTTTCGGTGAAAGATTTGCAGAAATCGCAGAAGCATATGGGGCTAATGTAGACAGACTTAATTTCGAACTAGGCAATGCAGCTGATCTCGATGCAGTGCGAGAAAACATAAAGAAAAATCCGCAATTACAGGCTGTAATCTTCACACACAACGAAAGCTCAACCGGTGTCTCTAACCCTCTAAAAGAACTGTGCTCACTCATACATGAAGAATCTGATGCGCTCATCTTAGTAGACGCTGTTTCCAGTGCAGGGGGAGTTCCGATCGCGGTAGATGCTTGGGGTATAGATGTTGTCGCAACCGCATCACAAAAAAGCTGGGTTTCGCCACCAGGAATCGCAATGGTCACGTTTTCCAAAAAAGCCTGGTCTGCTTATGCCAAATCTACAATGCCAAAATACTACCTTGACATTCAGCAGTACGAAGATTTCCTTAAGATAGGACAACCACCCTTCACCCCATGCCTCCCGGCTATGTTCACGCTGAAAATCGCCTTGGAATCAATGGTCGAAGAGGGTATAGAGAACGTATTTCAACGGCACCATGAAATTGCAGAACACACTCGTAAAGGAGCCTCATCCATAGGGCTGGATCTGCTGCCAGACCCCAAGTTTGCATCCGATACCGTGACTGCCATTAGGCTACCTGATGATGTAGACGGGAAAAAGTTTTTGAGTAACGTAAATGACAACTTTAACGTCGTATTGGGAGGCGGACAAAAATCTTTAACGGGAAAAATTTTTCGGATTGGACATATGGGATGGGTCGAAAAAAGTCATATTGACGAAGCTTTAAATGCTGCCAGTGAAACACTCATTCATATGACCTCATAGTTCATTAAATTTATCGTAATGAACTTCATCAGCACACGGCGTGATTTTAAGCACAACTTAAAACCAGAATCCATTATTTTAATAGCTATGACCCTCGCGCTGTCGGTGGCCTGCGGCAGTGACGTTGTCGACCAGTCGCATACTTCTAATCTCGATGATAATTCTTCGGCTTCAGAAAAAATACAGCCGTCGGAACAAACAGCATCCCCCACCTCAAACAAAGCACCAGATTTTAGCCTTCCCTCAATCCAGGGTCGTACATTCACTCGTTCGGATTTTGAAGGCGACAAAACCGTTCTGCTAGTTTTTTATAGAGCATTTTGGTGAGCTGCATGTAAGAGACAACTCGTGGAGTTGCAAAAACAAAAACAAGTCTTTGACAAGAAAAAAGTTCAAATTCTTGCGATAAGCACTGATGACCTAAACGGCTCATTAGAATTGGCTTCCAAAACAGATATCGAATTCCCTTTGTTGTTTACCTCCGCAGACTCTGATGTGCCAGATTCATACGGGGTTTTCAACCTGTTTGGAGATGAGTTGGCATCAGCCTCAATGTTTCTGATAGATAAAAGAGGTGAGATTGTGTGGAAGAGTATCGGAGAAAACACTAGTCACTTCGTCAGTTCTGAAAAAGTATTACAACAAATCAACTCCCCTCAGCTAAGTCAATAACAAAGGATAGTCGACTGTTACAGGGTTTCTCCGAATTGCTGAATCACCGCACCTGCGGGAGGCTTTGGAAAGAAATTCGTCGTTTTAGCAGGTAATCGCCAGCCACGAGTAACGATCGAAACAAATTCACCAAGCGGTACCGGCCGCATAATGAACGCCATTCGAGCTGATCCATCGTCAACGCGACGAACTATCAATTCAGGGTCATGATGCGGACTAATGATCTGCTCTTCACGTTCGCCATCCACGACGGGTCGAATTACATGCGAATGTAAATAGGAGTATTCAGAATACTCGAGAGCATTCTCTGCCTGAGGTGGAGATTTCATTGTTGCTATATGAAATTTCCCCGGTTCTTTACCGTATAGCCCAAATACAACTTCATCACCTTTACGCTCTCCTAACTCTATTGCAAACCGCTCAATGCGGTCCGTCATCGTAGAAGCATGAGGAGGATCCCATTCGTCTATGTGACAAGTTATCTCTATAGATTTGATGAGATCTACATATTCGTTGTCTGTGGCAGACTCAACGAGTCGGTGATACCCGCGTGTTATCAACCCTGGCTCATCAAACGAGACCAGCAACATCATCCGAAAGTTTACCGACTCATCGAATCGAACTTCTCGTTCAGATCGCACTGCGCTGCGATATCGCAAAGCTGCTTCATAACGATGATGTCCATCAGCTATGAATATTTCTGAATCGCGCAAAACAGCTTGAATCACATTAATGGTTCCAGGATCCGTAACGCGCCACAGCCGAAGTTGAGGCATATCCGGTGGATCGAAAACAACTGTAGGTTCACCACCAGCAATAGCCCGTATGAGATTCGTAACACTGGAGCGAAGATCATCACGATATATAACTAGCAAAGGACTGTAATTCGACTGTGCTGCCCGCATCAGTCGAACTCGGTCCGCTACCCATTCTGATCGCGTACCTTCATGAGGTAGTACGACCTTTTGGTCATAATCCTCTAACCTGACACCGGCAATAAACCCCCGCCTTCGGAGTATTCGACCTCGATACTCAAATTCTTCTTCCGTTACGTATATAGAAGGTTCTTCATCGTGTTCGAGAACACCTAAATCTTTCCAAGTTTGAGCTGTCTCCGCAGCCCGTTCATATGGATCATCTGAAAGCCCGCGCCGTGCCAGTTCTAGGCGAACGATATTGTAGGGAGAGCGATCGTAAAGTTCGTGTTGAAGTTGCGGAGTGATTACATCGAATGGAGGGCAAACGTGAAGACTCACATCCCCTGCGATATCGAAGTTATAACGTACTGCCCTGAAGGGCTGAATATCAGCCATGTCTAATTACGGATTCGGAACGCTCGAACACTAATACATTTACAGTCATTACAACGAGTATAGACCTACCTGTGTTGTTCATATGTTCACCAAACAGAAGTATCTGGTAAATATTTATGCCCAATTAGTACACAAGTAGCATTGATATACTTTGGGCAACGCAATTCACGCTGATTTTTCGATGCTGGGATTTCTAATCCCGAAGCCTGTTACAAACACGAGTGTATGAACACGTGAGTGATCAAGACTCCCCACTGTATATCCAATCTAATTCAGACTCCTCGGCCCCTGATGAAGTCATAAAGCGAGCCGCCCAGCTAAGAGCTGAAATCAATAGAGCCAACACCCTCTATTACATTGAAAACTCTCCTGAGATTGATGACGCTGAATGGGACGCCAGAATGCAGGAGTTACTTTCAATAGAGTCGGCCTACCCAGAACTGCAAACTTCTGATTCACCAACCCAAAGAATTGGCAGCCCTCCCGCTTCAGGATTTGAAGAAGTCATCCACCGATTACCGATGCTTAGTCTTGGAAACGTATTCGATGAAACTGGTTTAAGAGATTGGTATCGACGTACTCTCGCCTTTCTAGAAATCGACCACGCTCCAATGGTGTGCGAACTCAAAATCGATGGCCTAGCTATTGCAATAACCTACGCTAATGGCGTGCTCGACCGAGCGGCAACCCGTGGCGATGGGATTCAAGGAGAAGACGTTACTGCAAATGTCCGTACCATTCGAAGTGTTCCGTTGAAACTCAGCGGGGATGTTCCCTCAGAGTTAGAATTACGTGGCGAAGTTTTCTTGCCGAAATCCAAGTTTGCATCCCTCAACCGCGAACGAGAACGATCCGGACTCCCAACATATGTGAATCCGAGAAATTCAGCTTCAGGATCGCTTAGACAACTTGACTCTACTGAAACTGCAAAACGTCCACTAGACATGTATTTCTATTCGCTAGGCTACATCGATAACGCCGTCGAGCCCAAAAGCCACAGCGAAGCCCTTCATGCGATTAAAGAATGGGGCGGTCGAGTAAACGAATGGACGCGTAACGCAGAAACAGTCGAAGAAGTAATGAGTGCAGTCGCCAACGCCAGTTTAATCCGAGACACGCTCGATTATGACATCGATGGCGTTGTGATCAAGATCAACTCACTCGTATTACAAAAACGTCTCGGCTATGTAGGTAGAGATCCCCGATGGGCTATCGCGTTCAAATTTCCAGCTGAACGTGCAGAAACCATACTTAAATCGATACACATAAACGTCGGTCGCACTGGAGCACTGACTCCTTGGGCGGAATTAGAACCAGTAATCGTTGGAGGAGTTACCATTGGGCGAGCCACGCTTCACAACAAAGATGAAATAGCCAGGAAAGATCTCCGCGAAGGTGATCGGGTAATCGTTCAGCGAGCAGGAGACGTAATCCCGCAAATAGTGGGTATCTCATCCAGAAATCAACGCAATCCGCAATCAGTACCTTTTCAATTCCCGGAAACATGCCCATCCTGCGAGGCAAGAACAATCCAGACCATAGACGAAGCCGTCACTAGATGTGTGAATGGGACATGCATGACTCAATTTGAACGTTTGCTGGAACACTTCGCTTCACGCAGCGCAATGGATATCGAAGGGCTCGGAAAGCGAGTAGCACAAGATCTTCCGCGTTTAGGGTTCGTATCAAATATTGCCGATTTGTATCGACTGCATAATCAAAGAAATGACCTTATTAAGGTTGACAAAATGGGTGAAACTCGCGTTGACAATTTGCTGCAAGCAATCGAATCCTCACGGTCACAATCGCTACCTCGTCTCCTATTTGCCCTTGGAATATTAGGCGTGGGATCGGAAAGTGCTGAGTGGATTGCACACCGATTCGGTAACCTAACAGCAATACAAAAAGCTACGAAAGATGAATTACTAGCGATTGACGGGATAGGCCCAACGATTGCTTCAACATTATGTGAATATTTCGCTTTAGAGCAAAATCAAAAATTAATCGAAGACCTCATAGAACTCGGAATAAATCCCTACGACCAGACCCCAAAACCAGCAGACGATCACCCAGTAAACGGAATGTTGTTTGTTATAACCGGGACATTGGAAAAAATGTCGCGTGCTGAGGCACAAAATCAAATAAAAGAAATGGGCGGTAAAGTCACTAGCTCAGTCTCGAAGAAGACCAACTATGTGGTCAAAGGAACCGACCCGGGCTCTAAACTCGATAAAGCTCAACAAATCGGCATTCACATTATTAATGAGGAGCAGCTCAGGGCATTAATAGGCGAGGGGATAGTACCGATTGACTAAAAGGCCTTAAGCGCGAAAGGGATTCCTACAGATAATCAAGATATTGATATCGAAATCAAACTTCACGCGGTAATTTCCATTCATCAACTAAATTACAAAGTTAATTATCGAACATTACAATCAGATCCGACGATAACATCTTATATATTCTTGAAAAGGTGTCTGCTAGCTCCAGCGGAGATCCCAGCGATTGAACGTTTCCTCGATCTTAGAAAAATTATTCCCAGGCGGCAACGGCGGTGGATCAAAATCTTCCCCATGGATAATAGTCGGCCTAGGTAACCCAGGTGACAAGTACAAAAACACCCGCCACAACGTAGGTTGGTGGTGCATGGATGAGTTTGTGCGTCGCACAAAAACTCAAATGAATAACAAGCGAAAGGAGCTAAGATTCGGAGAGTTGGAACTTAATGGCAACCTCATAGTGCTGGCATATCCCCTGACATTCGTGAATCGTTCGGGCGCAGCCTTAAGGTACTTGGTCAACCGATATAAAACGGATCCAGAAAAAATACTGGTTATTAGTGATGATATTAACTTGGCGCCTGGTTCAATAAGAATCCGAAAAAAAGGTGGCCCAGGTGGGCATAACGGCCTTAAGTCAATAATCGCTGCATTAGGTACCAACGAATTTCCTCGAGTGAGAATAGGTGTAGGGAATCCAGAATCTATTTCTACCCAAGTAGATCACGTTTTGGGCACATTTGAACCTGACGCTAAGGAAATAGTCATTAGAGCCACCTATAAGGCAGTGGATGCGATCGAAATGATCATTCTCGATGATCTTGAAAACGCCATGAATAAATTCAACGGTGATGGCGAAGCTCCAAAAACACATTGACATTGCTCGATAAAATCACAGCTGACTTCAAGACGAAAGCCCTCGCCAGCGCCTTAACCGCAATCATCATTCTCTGTTCAGCTTGTAAAGGTGACATTGAAGATTTCACACCTACGATAGTCGGCGACTCGCATACAAAAACCAAAGTAAACACTGGGACCGCTACTGATCCAGGTAGTTCCGATATGACGATAATAGAAACGCCAACCGCTATCGGGACGCAAAAAAAAACCGTAACCCAGCCCGGCAGTGTAAAGTCCCCGACCACCGTACCTTTGCTTTTACAAGACTCACTTGAGCAATATATTCCTACGCCGCCGGACCGCGATCTTCCAGCACTCGCGAGGCGGCTCATCAAAGATTACGTAGAACCTAAAAAAATACTGACTCCACAGCCATTGGCTCTAGGTCAAAAAGTTTATTTCTGGATCCTCCGTGATAGTGGGAACACAAAAGTCAGTGGTGAGGTTTCATATATATCCGAACATGCTTACTGGATATTTGAAAATGACTTCATCCCTGATAGGGACGACATTAAAAAAGTTGCCGAATCTTTTGAAAACAACATATGGCCCGCAGTAACCGAAGTATTCGGTTACCCGGTTACACCCGGAATCGACGCAGATGAAAGGATAGTTATTTATAACGGCATCTTGCAATCGGGTATGGGAGGTTATTTTTCTGCGGCTGATTCCTATTCCAAGGAAATTCGCAAACACTCAAACGAGCGTCAAGCACTTTATATGTCGGCGGACCGACTAACGTTAACCAGCAGACAATATTTAAGTGTTCTAGCCCATGAACTACAACATGCAACCCATTTCGCATCAGATTCCAGTGAGGACTCCTGGGTTAACGAAGGGCTATCAGAAATCGCAGCGGAAATCGCCGGTTTTGACAGAAGCGCCATTTCTACTTTCATAATGAACCCATCAACCTCACTCATGGAATTTGATACATCGCCGGCCAACTACGGAGCTGCAAACCTCTTCTTTGCATTTCTCGCTACTCATTACGGAGGTACAAAAATATTGTCCGCTGTATCCCAAAATAAAAAAGACAGTATGGACTCAATCGACAGTGTGCTGGCTGATCTAGGTTTCGATGTTACAGGGCAAGATGTTTACGCCAATTGGCTTATTGCGAATTACCTGAATCCAAAAGAAGGACCCTACAGGTATGAAAGCCGTTCGCTTCCACCTGTAAAACAAATACCCCTGAAGGTCCCCAGTTCACTGAATGGTCAGGTTAAATCATTTGGTGCAGACTACGTAGTAGGTTCAAGTAAATCTCAGCAAATAACAATTGAATTCAAAGGTGAAGTAGAAACAGCTCTACTAACTCATCCGCCACATTCAGGCAAAACATGTTGGTGGTCTAATCAGGGAGATTCGATCAATTCAACCTTAACCAAGCGTGTGGATTTATCAGATGTAAACACTGCTACGTTAAGCTATTGGGTCAACTACGATATAGAGGAATCCTGGGACTATGGATATACGATGGTCTCAACTGATGAGGGTGTGACATGGGATATCCTCGCCACCGAAAGATCAAACAACCTCAATCCAAACGGCAACTCTTACGGTCCCGGACTCACCGGAAACAGTATGGGCTGGGTTCAAGATTCCGCTGATATCTCCAGCTACGCAGGGCAAGAAATATTAATCCGCTTTGAATACATCACCGATGACGCATTGTTTGCTAAAGGCATCTGCCTCGATGATTTCGAAATTAGAGCAATCAATTGGACTGACGATACCACAACAACCGGTAACTGGATTCCTAAAGGTTTCACTTTAGTACAGACCACGATTCCAACAGATTACTTAATCCAAGTTATTCATAAAAAAGATTCAGAAGATCCAATGGTGTACCGTCTCCCCGTCAATAAAAATGCTACCGGAACTATTAACCTGAGTGACATCGAAAAAGATGATCTCATAATTACAATCGTAAGCGCCGTTACACGCCAATCAACCACCCCAACAGAATACACTTTGACCATCAGATAGTGATATTCGTTTGCAGATAACCCTGAGTCGATCCAATTAGCCAACTCTTCAATCCAATAACAATAAGAGGGCAGACCATCCCAAACCGCGTGTTTGTTTCTCCAATGTGCCAGTATTCAAGCAAACCCGATGGTTTGGCGACGCCCTGGCATATGGTGCACTTAGGCACTCGAGCGGTTGGTGGTGCGGGGTTGGTGATGGCGGAAGCCACCGCGGTTCAACCTGAAGGTAGAATTTCTCAATGGGATCAGGGAATCTGGTCAGATGCCCACGTCGATGCGCTACGACCTATAACTAAGTTCATTGATTCCGCCGGATCAGTACCAGCGATCCAACTTGCACATGCAGGTCGTAAGGCCTCTCATGCGGCTCCATGGATCGGTTCCGGCCTCTTGAGTGAAGACGGTGAAGGTTGGAAACCCGTCGCTCCGAGCGCTCTACCATTCGACGAAGATTATCCAATCCCAGCAGAACTCTCTGAACAAGAAATTAGCGATATTGTCCAAGCATTCGCTAATGCTGCTGTTCGATCTGTTGACGCCGGGTACAAAGTTATAGAGTTACATTTTGCTCACGGGTATCTTGCTTGTGAATTTCTTTCACCAATCTCTAATCAACGCCACGACAAATACGGTGGATCGCTCAAAAATCGAGCTGCTTTTCCGCTAGAAACAATCACGGCGGTTCGAAACGCTATCCCAGAATCAATGCCACTGTTCGCTCGTGTCTCCGCATCTGAATACGTAAAAGGTGGCTGGGATCTTGACCAGTCAATTCAACTTTCAAAATGGATGAATGACCTAGGAGTTGACTTAGTCGATTGCTCTTCGGGAGGAAACTCGCCTAATCAATTGCTGCCTATACCTGTAGCCAATCCTTCCACAGCAACAGCGCCCGGGTACCAGGTTGCATTCGCATCTGAAATTCGCAAACAAACAGGAATATTAACCGGAGCTGTAGGACTCATCACAGAAGCTCAACACGCGGAAGAAATTCTCTCTAAAGGAGACGCTGACGTCATATTTGTCGGTCGCGAACTATTACGGAATCCCTACTGGCCTCTTTACGCTAAAGCCCAACTTGATGGAATCGCAACTTGGCCTGATCAATACGCAAGGTCTGCATTTGACGGTAGCTACACCGGATTAAGCATGTGAAACGAATCCATTACCTTATTAGCTGCGCGATTCAATCTGATCCCATCCGGTGTATGGCACCAATTCATCTGGAATAACTACTGAGCCATCGTCCTGAAGGCCGTTTTCTATTATCGCTATCCATATTCTCGGCAAAGCTAACCCAGAACCGTTCAGTGTGTGAGGAAACTTAGTAGGATCCCCGGCTTCGCGCCTATAACGGGTGTCATTACGGCGTGCCTGAAAATCCGTACAGGTCGAAATCGAACTAACCTCTAACCACTCAGCCGATCCAGGCGACCAGACCTCTATGTCATAAGTTTTGGCTGCCTGAAATCCAATTTCACCGGCACAAAGTTCCAAAACTCGATGAGTAAGATTAAGGCGTTTACATAATTCTTCAGCTTCATTAACCATCTCTTCTAGAGCGGCTTCGGAATTTTCAGGTTCGACGTAACGAAACATTTCGACTTTTTCAAACTGATGAACCCGTTTAATACCACGGACATCTCGGCCAGCGGAAGCATGTTCCTTCCTGAAACTCGGAGTTTGCGCAACATATTTCAAAGGTAATAGGCCCGGGTCAATAATTTGACCTTGATGTAATCCATTTAGCGCAACCTCCGCCGTCGGTATAAGCCAGAGATCTGTTTCGTCATCCCGATACAAATTGTCTTTGAATTTTGGAAGGTTGCCCGAACCAGTCATCGTCTCCGGACGCACGAGCAAAGGTGGATCAATCTCCATATATCCATGCTCTTCGGTTTGGACATCGAGCATCCACGCCGCCAATGCCCGCTGAAGTTTGGCGCCTTTGCCCTTAAGCACAAAAAATCTTGCTCCTGCAATACTGGCACCCGCTTCAAGATCCAGTATCCCAAGCCTTGGGGCTACATCCCAATGTGCATTGCCATGGCTTGGCGTGTCACCTGCAGATGTACGAACGATGATATTTGATTCTTCATCCATCCCGTCAGGAACGCCTTCGAGCGGCATATTTGGCAAGGACAACAAGACCGCTTCCATGTCTGTTAAAACCGATTCAAGATCATTTTCATGGGACTTGATACGATCCCCTGTCTCACGCATTTCAGCAATCTCTTTAGCAGTTGGCTTACGTTTCTCTCTACCAATCGTTTTGCTGACGGTATTTCGTAGGGCCCGATCAGTATCTGCAGCCTGGATCAGTCTTTTCCGCTGTGAGTCCAATTGCAAAATCTGATCGATCGGAGGGTCTTCCCCTCGTCGTACCAAAGCAGAACGTGTTTTTGCAGGATTTCGAACAATATTTTCCAGTGAAAGCATTAATTGTTGCTCCTACGGAAATTTATCACTAACCAATTACTACCCATAGATTTACTTTGAATACCCAGATCAAATACTGCGCATAGCTGGAAACAGCAAAATTTCGCGAATAGATTCCTCACCAGCAAGGAGCATAGTGAGCCGGTCGATTCCTAGACCTAAACCTCCGGTGGGCGGCATCCCATGCTCAATTGCAATCAGAAAGTCTTCGTCTAAGCGATCAGCCTCATCATTGTCGAATTCTTCTCGTAAACGTTCCTGTTGCTCGAAACGTTCTCGCTGATCAACCGGATCATTCAACTCCGTAAATGCATTCGCAAGTTCCGTGCCCATGACGAAAGCTTCAAACCGCTCGACAATATCGGAGGAACCCGGTTTACGCTTGGCGAGTGGGGACATTTCAACCGGATAGTCAATCAAAAAATGTGGCTGAACAAGATTCGGCTCGACTTCTGAGGAAATCACTTTGTCAAGCAAACGACCCCAATCAGACCCAGGCTCAACGTGAATCCCAGATTCTTGCATTCCCTTAGAAAGAGACTCGATATCGCGTGTTTCAACAAAATCGATTCCAGTGCGCTGAATAATTTCACTTCGCAGATCGAGGCGAGGCCAAGGCGGAGTCAGGTTAATCTCTGGTCGCTTTTCGGATATCGCCGGCAATATCATCGATCCAGTTGTGTCCTGCGCAATCTGAGCAATCATCTCTTCCACCATGCACATAACATCATTGTAATCAGCATAAGCTTGGTAGCTCTCGATGGTAGTAAATTCCGGGTTATGATCGTGATCAAGGCCCTCATTACGAAATAGACGGCCGATCTCAAACACCCGTTCGATTCCGCCTACTATCAGCTTTTTCAAATATAGTTCGGTAGCTATTCTCAAATACAAATCGCGATTCAGTTGATTATGGTGTGTCGCAAATGGAGTCGCTTGTGCTCCTGCAGCGACAGGGACCAAAATCGGAGTTTCAACCTCTATAAATCCACGGGCATGCATGAAATCACGCATTGAACGAACGATTTTGGAACGCAATAACGCGTTCTGCATAGCCTTTTCATTAGATATGAGATCTAGATATCGCTGGCGAAAACGTAACTCTTGATCCTGTAATCCATGCCATTTATCTGGAAGTGGACGAATAGCCTTCGTTAACAACGTGATGTTTTTTGCCTCGACACTAATTTCACCTCTCCGAGTGCGTATCACCACACCTTCTATACCGATAATGTCTCCAATGTCGAGTAAGTCAAGAATCGCGTAGGAATCATCACCCATGGTATTTTGGCGAGCGAAAATTTGAATCGAGCCATGACCATCCCTAACGTCAATAAATGAGGCTTTCCCCTGCCCTCTTCGAGCCATCACCCGCCCAGCCACTCGAACAATATGGTTATCTTGATGATCGGACTCATCGTCACCCTGCTCAAAAGATTGGAATAGAGCTACTGCTTCCACAGAGGTATGGGTTCGATTAAATCTTGCAGGGTAAGGGTCGAGACCACGGGAGCGAATCTCAGCCGTCTTGGCTAAACGATCTTCAATAAGTTTTCGCTCACCAGCCGCCTGAGATTGCACGTTAGGTTGATTTGCCTGGTTTTCTCTCGTCATATTTTCGGGGGGTAAGTTATTAAGACCAAATACTCACTGAGTAAAGCTCATCCGCCAGTTCGGGCAGCTTACTGAATCATTCGACAGTACGTTTACATCGAGAAACTACGCACTTTCGTCGATGCACCAGTTTATTCTAAGGCAGAGCCACTTCATATTCAGCGTCAGATGGTTTACCCATCACATAAATATATCGATTCCGTGTAAAACACCCGAAATCGGTAACAACTGACGATGGTCAATAATCTGCAATCTAAACAATAATCGTTTTTCATCTAAAGTTCATCAGGAAATCCATGCGGAATTCTAAGGCACTATGAGAAAAAGACAGAAAGGGTCTTCGGATTTCAGGCGTCATACAGGTGGCAGTTCTCTACGTCCAACAACTTCAAAGGTCCGTTCGGCTATGTTTTCCATGCTGGGTCCGGCCGGATCTCACGGTCTCCAAGTACTCGATATCTATGCAGGAACTGGAGCTTTAGGAATTGAAGCCCTGCAACGCGGTGCTGCAAACGCATCGTTTGTAGAACAAAATTTGAAACGCTGTAATGAAATTAACCAATATCTGGAACGACATAATTTGGCGTCAAAAGGAACAGTACACAGGTGTAAGGCACTTCAATCAGTCGGAAGACTGGAAGGAGAATTCGAATTGATTTTCGCTGATCCACCTTACGAATTGAATGAGTTTGAGCCTCTATTCACGCGTGTAAATGATGCTGGATTAATTGCACCGAGCGCTATTGCATTCCTTGAACATTCAAAAAAGACCAAATTACCAAATATGCTCCCTGGCCTAACGTTGTCGACTCATCGGCTTTACGGTGATTCAGCAGTGTCGGTATATCGGTCAAACAAATTGCTATCAGGCGTAGGTGTTGAATAGATGTCAATAGCGATATACCCCGGCACGTTCGATCCAGTAACCAACGGTCACGTCGACATCGTTGAGCGGGCATCTAAAACAGTTGATCGCCTGACAGTAGGTGTTGTTGAAATATCATCAAAACGAACAATGTTCACTATCGACGAGCGAATATCAATGTTCACTGAAGCAGTAACTCACGTACCAAACGTTTCTGTAGAGTCATACTCAGGTTTAACCGTCAATGCTGCACGCCAAATTGGTGCAGATGTCATTGTAAGAGGACTTCGAATAACCAGTGATTTCGAGTACGAAAGTGAAATGGCGTTAATGAACCGCAGGATGGCTGAAGACATAGAAACGATTTGTCTTTTCAGCGCTTTGGAATACCAAATCCTGAGTTCATCAAGAGTAAAAGAAGTGGCAGCACTCGGCGCTGATGTGTCGGGACTGGTTCCACAAAATGTGTGGGAGCCTCTGTCTGAGAGGATCTTCCAAACCAAGCAAGACAACAATAGTTGAAAAGGAAACATGGAGGCGAAAATGACACTCATGGCACAACTCGAAAACCTCGAGGCAATGATCGTTAAGGGACGCGTGCCTGGTACTGCACGAACGCTGGTCAACCAGCAAAAAATCAGTGCGATCATTGACGAAACGAAAAAACATCTTCCTGATGAGATAACCGAGGCCGAAGGCGTAGTAAGACAAAAAGACGCCATCATCAAACAAGCTGAAATCGAAGCTAGGAGAATTCGTGCTTACGCTGATGAGGAAGCAACGACGATCCGTCAGTTGGCCGAAGAACAATCAAATACCTTACTCGCCACTTCTCAGGAAGAAGCCAAAAAGATGGTTCAGGATACCGAAATCATTCGAAAGGCCAATGAAAACGCGATCGAGATCGAAGCAGCGGCAAACACTCGTTCACAGAAACTCATCGATGACGCAGAAAGCCGAGTGAACACGATTTTGCATGACGCAGGGATTTCTGCTGAAGAACGTCGCAAAGGTGCAGACAACTACGCTAGAGAAGTCTTATTCACTCTTGAAGAACGAATCGCCGATACTCTCGGGCAAGTCCGAGGTGGCATCGACCTACTCGAGGCTCGACCGACAGCCGATGTCGCTGACTAGTTATGCTAAAAACCTAAATATTTAAAAGTTCTGGAAAAAAACATACTAAGCTTGGATAGTCTCTCGCGTTCTAGAAAAACGTAGGCAATCCCTATGAATTAGCTATGGAATAGCTGTAAAACCAAAACAGGTGAAGCATACAAGACAGTTATCTAGAAATTTCTAAATAAGGCCCTTAGCCCAATCGCCTGCAAGAACACGATCAAACATCTCAGCGTTCTCATCGTTCCACCCAAAGCGACTAACAAGGTTGAGGCGGTACACCAGTTCCAGCGCACTAAGCCGAGCGCTCAACACCTCCTCACTTAAGTCACCTTGGCAAAGTTCTAGGATTGGTTTCAATAAAAAGATATCGAGTGGGTCGTTGTAAGTCTCTTCCAACTGTTCGGGCACGAAATTCCAAGGGTAATTCCAAAATCTCAAAAGCATGTCCAGTTCATAATCGGACGGAGCCAAGGCAGTTCGATCGAAATCTATAATTCCCGACAATTCCCCTTGATGGTTAACCAAAATATTCCCAAACCATAGATCACCATGGCAAAGTACCCTAGGGCGATCTTCAAGCGCTTCAGCCCAGAGAGCGAAAGCTCCCTGTGACTGTGAAAGTACCCTCCCAGGAACAATAGCGTCTACAGACCTCAGCGCCCTATTAAACGACTCGCGTACATGCCTACTCCAATTTTCCGTCGTGGCGTTAAGCATCGATGCATCAGATTGAAATTTTTGTAAATTGCCTAGTGCCGTCGCCAGTTGAGCGACAAGTTTTTCACGAGCCTTGGCATCAAGGCCGGGCCAAACGTTATAAGCAATAGAACCGTCAAGCCGATTCATGATGACCCAGGCCCTACCTTCAAGCGTCCCTGTTTCAATCACGTGTGGAGTGGCCACTCCTGGAATATCCATTGCTGTGACAGCAAGCTCATGACTAAATCGACCCGGGCGCCCAACCTCAGGATCGACCTTGATTACTGTCTCATTCCCAATGAATACCCATGTCCCATAACCGAATCCATAGTCGACAGTACTGCCAAGTTTATTTCCAGCCCATTCACGAACACGACCCAAAGCTACGTGATCATCTTTCTCATAATTACGGGCCCAGGGGTTATTCAGCATGATGGCACATACCTCGAACGAGGAACACTAAATGACTTATGATGATGCAAGTCGATACTCAGGCAGAAACCCAGAGAAATCATCATACTTTCTTGAATGCTCGAATAGTCAAATTTATCAATAAATCACGCCACGCTTCATCCCCGCTGGAACGAGTCCGTTTTTCCAGTACATCGACATCCACAAATCCTGCCTCTGCAATCATCTCAATATATTCGCTCATGACAGCGGCGCCACCGACGCAATCGACCCACTCTGCGGCCGACTTACGAACGTCCATTGGAAGCGGTTTTTCGGTCACAACATCTGAAATCACGAATCGACCGCCAGGTTTCAATATTCGAAATATCTCTGAGAAAACCCGACTTTTTTTCTCCGAAAGCGCTATGACACAGTTAGAAATTACAAGATCCACAGAATTATCTGGCTGAGGAATCGACTCTATATGCCCAAGCTTAAAAACAATATTTTCAGTTAGAAGTTTGTCCGCATTTTCGCGCGCTAGAGTAAGCATCTCAGGAGTCATATCGATACCTATGACGTGACCGGTCTCACCGACTTCCCTCGCTGCAAGAAAACAATCGATACCACCCCCCGATCCAAGATCTAAAACCGTCTCTCCAGGTTTAGCATCAGCAATTCCTACAGGATTTCCACAACCAGCTGATGCACCGGCCGTTTCATCAGTCAAAGCATGTCGCTGTTCTTCTGTATAGAACGTATCAGAGGCCTTATCAGATGAAAGAGCCCGTTCGACCGCCGTTTTTGCTAACGCACCATATCGATGCCTAACAGCCTCGGTGATTGAATCCAAGTGTGCATGAGTAATTTCTGCACTATCCTCACCACTACAGCAGGATGCAAATTCTGCTGTTGAAATCAGGGTCCCGAGCGGATTTAACTCAGGCATCAGGCATCCTCAAAAATAATTGAAACAATAAAATCTATTCCAGTGCAGTGATTATTTGTAATCGATATTCACTTCAAAGGGTAATCATATTAGTTATCGAGACAAGATATCTGCTAATAATGTGTAACGAATCAGAACAACTAACTGTTCAAGCTATAATTTATCTACCTTATACAGTTGAATGACTCTGGCAGTCAATCCACTGTAGCTAAAGCCTTTCTATTACCTCGATATGACGACTCCTAAAGCAATAACCGATGACCCGTTATTTTTACTAATCGATGGTCACGCGATTGTTTTCAGAGCGTGGTTTGCTATGCGAGATCATCTGATCACCTCATCCGGGCAAAATACCACCGGTGCAAGTGGTTTCATGACAATGCTTTTGAAGACCATACGTGAGCAAAATCCAACACATATAGCGGTTACGTTCGATACAAAAGCGCCAACATTCCGCAAAGACCTTTTTCCCGCATACAAAGCCCACAGACAAGAAGTTGATCCCGCTCTGCATGAACAGATTCCAATTGTCAAAGAAATCCTCGCGCCAATGGGTATACCGGTCTATGAATATGATGGATTTGAAGCCGATGACCTGATCGGTACGCTTTCAAAACAAGCAAGCGAAAAAGGTATGAAAACCCTGATCTTAACTGGTGACGCTGACCAGTTACAACTTGTCGACGAAAAAACCTCATTGCTCATGTACACAGGTTTCGGTGAAATGCGCACATACGACCCTGAGGGAGTAGCTGAAAGATACGATGGGCTGGGACCTGAATACGTTGCGGAAATCAAAGCCCTCGAAGGTGATTCATCAGACAATATTCCCGGTGTTCCAGGAGTCGGAAAGAAATCCGCCCGAACCGTACTAGCGAGATTAGGGCATTTCCCTTCTTTATTCAACAACTTAAGTCAAATCGAACTGATCGAAGGGCTTCGGGGCGCAAAGCGGGCTATGAACTTACTTGACGAGCACCGTGAAACTGCGGCCGAGGCTCTGGTTCTAACGACAATTGTTCGTGATGTCCCAATTGATTTCGACGCTGAAAAATCGAAATTCGGCCAATTTGATCGTGAGGCAGTAATCAAGATTCTAATGAATTACGAACTCCGTCTAGTTGCCAATCGAATGCCACGATCCGAATCGACTCAGTTAAACGAAACGAAAGCTGACAATAACGATATTGCAGAAACTTCTGCGAAGCGCGCTTCCGGACAGCTAGACATGATCGATGATCTCTCATCATCCGTGTCGGTCGAGGCACTAACACAGGCTGACCCGCCGAAACCACTCGGCGAGTATGAAATAGTCACGGATATGGCTAGTCTTCAGACAATGATTGATCAACTTC
>CAJWJL010000023.1:0-18940 GCA_913042135.1 uncultured Chloroflexota bacterium
GTATTCTTAGGGCCCGCATTGTATCGTCTACCCTAGGCTACGGCCAAAGAGTGAGTTGACTGTTCAAGTATCCCTGAGTAGCGCGGTCACGGTGCAGGATTTAAAAAAACCAGAGAAGGAACAGCAATCCGCTTTCAACGAGTGCTGCCGATGATGCCACCAGCATAGCCAACGGGCCCGCCATAGCGGACTCGATATAAGCCCCGTTACCGGTACTGGCCACTTTGCCCCCGCTTGGTGCCATAAATTACGACTACCGCCGAGATTCCCTTATTTTCGGACCATTTGTAGGCGCCATGCGCCTCACCAACCTCCAATTCATCATAGTACCGGCGACCGCACTGCTAGAGCAGGCTGGCCCGCGGATGCCTTGGTCGATAAATGCCCGTCTTCTGGTACTGGAGACTTTCGATTTTGAACGCTTGACGAGTCAAATTTCCGAGTTCAAGGATCAGATCAACTAAACCATAGACAAATTAAGTGATTTAGGTTCAGAATTGATCAGAACACATGAATATCCTGTCACGGTAGGGCAGTTCTTGCGACTTACATAATTACTACTCTGTCAAACCATGTTGGATCACATCGTTTTTGGCCTGGTCCGTGATGGGCGCGGCATTTTCGCCCAAGCATTGTCCCATCTTCTCGCCAGGGCCCCAGTCTCCCCAGTTCTCGCTAATGTAGCCTGTAACGAACTTCGCGAATGCCTTGTCCAAGGCAGATTTCGGCTTAACCGCCTCTTGTTCTTGCGATTCATCTTTTTCGCAACGTGCATACACCTCATCCAGACTCTTAAAATCTTTGTCTGAGAGATTTTCGAATGCCTCTTCCAGGCCGTGTTCCATGACACCCTCCTTGGCACCGGTTGTCATGGCGGCTGCATTCGTGGCCAGGCATTCGCCAATCTTCTTACCAGGGCCCCAGTCTGCCCAGTATTGACTCACGTATTGCGCTACAAAATCTGCAAACGCCTTGTCTAACTGTTGGCCGTCTGAGACAGATGAGCCTGTTTGTGCAGAAGTCGAACTGTCTGAGGAAGCCTGCGCTTGCTCGTCCTGTTTATGTGACGCTTGGAGTTGCAGAACGCTGTCGAGTTGACCTCTCATTATTTGAGCAGACATACTTGCTTGGCGACACTCGCGTAGGCGATTTGGTAGGAGTGAGGCACACCCAGCATAGAAAGCGTCTGACTCCTCGGCAACCTGTACCCTTCCAATGCCCTTTTCCTCCCGAAAGAGGCAGTAAGTAGGATGGGGTCCAATACTCCATTGTGATCCTCTTTTGTTTTCGTTATCAAAACCGTGGTGAATACCAGGGTAGATGGTGATCTTGAAGTCCTTACCTGCTTTGCGTAGTCGGTTGACATAGTCTTCACAAGGGACGTACCACCCAGTTTGATCTTTGTCGCCCATCAAAATTCTGACCGGCCGATCGGTGACCTTCTCTTCTTCGTCCCAGGTATAGTTACACGCCGGATAGAAAGAGACATAAGCGGCCGGTTCCTGTCCTTTCGGCGCCCACATACGTTGGAAACGTTTCACGGTGGAATAAAGGGTCGCAATCCCGCCAACCGAGAACCCCATGAGTGCGATTCGTGCCGGATCAATGCGTGGATGGGTCGACAGAAACGTCATTGCCTGAAATGCATCAATCATGTTCGGCAATCCCTGGTTCAGGCTATAACACTTCCCACCTTCACAGCCGGGCCGCACATTGCTGTTTATAACAAACGTCGCAAGTCCGATACCTCGCAAATTCTGTGCCCATTTGTAGATGCTGCAATCATTATTTGTGGCGCAGTTGGGGCTTATCCCCTTTCCGCCGTGCAACAGAATGACGACCGGCATACGCTTGGCACCGCTACTTGAGAGCACCAGTTCACCAAGGATATTTTATTGGCGGCCCGGCCTTTTCCCCCTCAAGGAATTGTTTTAAGCCAGAAATGGGGATGACTGAAACGAAAAGCGCCCTGTCTGTCCAGCAGCCAATGATTGGATATTTCCGCCGGCCCAAGCGCTCGTAACTGCGGTAACTAAATACAAAGAAAAAAAATTTCTAGAATTCGTCGCATCTTGTATCTATCCAATTGCAACAATCTTAGCAGTTTCCCAAGAATCCTGACATCATCGATCAAGTTTGGAATCCGAACCCCACTAAGCAGTCCTGAAACTAACCTCGCTGCTAAAGTTGTATTGCCTGCAACTCAATAGTGAATGTAATCCGACTATATGGTAGTGACCAGCCGGGTTACAAAGTAATGCGAGGGTAGAATCAAGGATTCACTAGTCAATCTCAACTTCAAATCTCGCGGCTGATATGTATCGGAGAATTGTAGTAAGGCATTTGATGGACTCGAATACTTTCTGGTTTATCGCGGTATTGCCCGCGTGTATGTTCTGCGATCTCCTCCATGGTAGCGAACCAAACGTTCCCTTTGCTAATAATGTACTCGATTAACTTGGTAGCCTCTAACCATCGAGCTAGTCGACCGGAAACAAAAGGATGCCAGACGGGTATCCATAATCCACCAAACTCCCACATCGCATCGAACTCAGCCTTAAAAACTGCAATCGCCTCTTGGGGCGATTTAATCGGCATTGTGTAATCGATATCACTCATGTGGACGTATGGTGGCCAGTCGTCCATCCCCCAATGAGATGGCAATTCGACTAAATCTCCGTGCGTTGTATTCAGTATGTAAGGAACATCATCACCCATAAGTGAGGCATCATATTCGAATCCGTATTTGATCAATAAGTCTGTACTATGGGTCGAGAAGTTGTAGAGAGGGGAGCGAGACCCGCGCGGCCGCCTACCAGTAGCTTTCTCAATTACTTCGATGCTTCGACAAAGCCAATACTCCTCATCATCTTTCGTCTGTTCATTCGGATGTTCGTGAATGTAGCCGTGGTGAGCCACCTCGTGACCACCGTCGATCATTTTAGATACAGCATCAGGGTATTGCTCAATACACCATGCAGGGACAAAAAAAGTTTGTTTTATACCGAATTTTTTATATGTCTCAACTATTCTTGCAATAGCGATTTCTGGTCCATAGCGTAAAGTAGATATAGCTGCAACACGGGAAAAACTATCAGATGGCCGGTGAAGGTGTAAGAAACTATCGGCATCCATGTCAAATGTTATTGCTACTGCACACTTTGCGCCGTTTGGCCATGACGGTGGGTTTGCAATCATCTCCAGTGTCCTCTATTAGGTAGAGACTAGTATGTGGAGTCTTTCGGGGATTGATAATGATTAATGCAGAAAGTCTGGCGTTTCCCGCAGATGAACAACTCACTCTAGTTATGCTGCTTATTGTATTTCCTCTCGCATCATCGCAAATAATTTCACCTCTAGATCGACGTAACCGGGCAAGGCCAGCATATCTTCTTTTCTAGCAATGCGTTTTCCCTGTTTGAATTCCACTCGAATATCTGCTTTGATCCGACCTGGATTACGTGTAAAGAAAATTATGCGATCAGCCAGAAAAATGGCCTCTTGAATATCGTGAGTGACGGTTACTACGGTTGTTTTTTCCCGACCGATAATATCAATCATCATCTCCTGCATTTCCCAACGTACCTGGGCGTCAAGTGCGCCAAACGGTTCGTCCATTAGCAAAACGCGAGGGTTTTGTGCTAGTGTGCGGGCGATAGCAACGCGTTGTTTCATGCCGCCAGACAGACTGGTGGGGTATGATTCTGCAAATTCCTCAAGATGTACTAGTTCAAGAAATTCTTGCGCTCTTGCACGCCTGTCATCTCTTGGTACACCCATAATTTTCATGCCATATTCGATGTTTTTCCGTGTGGTTAACCATGGGAATGATGTGTAGGCTTGGAATATCATTCCTCGATCTGGTCCCGGCCCAACTATTGGTTTCTTGTATGCAACCATTTCTCCGTGAGTTGGATATTCGAGTCCGGCAATCATTCTAAGAACTGTTGTTTTCCCACAACCGGACGGTCCGATAAAGGTTACTATTTCGTTTTCTCGTAGATCTAACGAAATGTTGTCAACAGCAGTAAAACTTCCTCCAAGATACTGTTGGGTTACATTATTTACACTGATCACGACAGCATTGTCGCTGCCATTGATTTTTTGATTATTGACCATATTTGAGATAGTGGAAATGTTTGTCAATTTCGACGTTCACGATCCCATGGGAAAGAGTAGTGCGCGAGCAATCTAAAGGCTAAGTCTGTTAATACTCCAAGAATGCCGATAGTGAGTATGCCAGCCATGATGATATCTACCTTCAAGAATCTACCCGCACGCATCATGACCGCACCAATGCCATCAGTAGCAGCTACGATTTCTGCAATTACCAAATAAGTCCATCCAACGGCTATCATGTTTCGCATGGAATCTATGATCGATGGTGCAACTGCAGGCACTACCACACCTAAAACAACCCGACGACGATCGGCGCCCATTGTTAATGCTGCCTCCACCAATTCGCTCTGGACAGCTTTCGTGTTGTCGAGTACCAGCGCAATAAGAAAGAAGATAACCCCTAAAAACAATAAGGCCATTTTCTGCGTATCAGTTGGGCCGAACCAAACGAGCAGTAGTGGGATAAATGATGCCGCGGGGAGGTATCGTGAGGCTGAAATTGTGGGATTGATTAATGCGCGCAACTTAATAAAACATCCCATTAATACTCCAAGTGGTACTGCGACGACACAGACCAGAAAAAAACTACCAAATATTCGGAAACAACTTTTTCCAATGTCATAGATGTATCCCTTTTCGGTCAGCAAGACCCAGAATGCGGATAGTACTGTTTGGGGGGACGGTAAGAATCGTTTACTCTCCTCTGGAGTCATGAGATGACCCACTTCCCAGACTCCAAAAAAGGCTAACCCACCTAAAATCCCAAGTACCAGAGTAGTTTGACGAGATATAGTTCCTCGTAGTGCAAAAAATGAGCTTGTCCGCGGGCGTTGAACGCCAGTCGGCCCGATCATGGCATTCTCGTCAACGACATTTTTTTCCTTATCAGACACCCAATTCTCCAGCCTATTATTGAGCAGGCAACGGTATATCAAAATAATTTGAAGTGAGCAAGTAATTCTAACTGAAAATAATATGTCTTTGCACGATTTAGACCTGTCAAGTACACTCGGCACGAGTCGCACACTTCAAGAACGCAGTATCTCCTGGTGGTTGTTGGCTGCCGTTGTTTCACGACTGCATAAAGTGACCGGTGCCCAAGATGAAAATCATAATGCCACAAAAAATAATGCACTGTTACAATAGATTCTAGATAATATTCCGACACGGTTTGCCAATAGCAACTGACTTCAGATTTCTTAACAGAGTCACCTATAAATGCAATGAAACAACCATTTGAATACCTAAGACCTAACACTTCTGAAGAAGCGGTCGCGCTTAAAGCGAAACATAAAGACCGAGCTAGGTATTGGGCTGGTGGCACAGATTTAATGTTGCAGTGGCGCGCAGGGGAACTCGATATTGACTATTGTATAGATTTGACTTATTTGCCAACGCTTAGTTACGTCGAAAACGAACAAGGCAGTGTACGGATTGGCTCCATGGCTTCTCTAGATGATCTTGACTATGCCGCTGATTCGAACCAATTAATGGAGGTGATTGGGCATACAGCACGCCTAATGTGCACTAAACAAACACGGACCATCAGCACGGTTGGTGGCAACATGTGTAATGCTTCGCCCAGCGCAGATTTGTCAGTATTATTTGTGGCACTTGACTGCGAGGCAACTATCATGGGCAGTGGTGGAAGTCGCACGGTGTTAGTGGAGAATTTCTTCAAAGGGGTAAACGAAACAATCCTGAAAGATGACGAGTTACTAATTGAAATTAGACTCCCAGTACCAGAGTATCCAAAGGAGGCTTGCTATAAGCGGATAGCTCGAACTTTTGTTGATATCGCTTTGATAAGTTCCGCAGTATCAATTTCCTCTACAAATGGGGTAGTCACGGATGCTAGGATTTCACTCGGGTCCGTTGCTCCCGTGCCGATTAGGTCTCGCACTGCTGAACAAAAGTTGATCGGCTTAAATCTTTTGGAGGTTGATGACGACATACTAGAAGAGGCAGGGCAATTAGCTGCTACTGATGCTTCGCCGATCTCCGATGTTCGAGCAGGCAAAGTGTATCGCCAAGATATGTGCAAGGTGTTGACGCGCCGCACTGTTGAAGAATCAGTTCAGAAGCTAGTCCAGAAACAGAAATGACCAAACTGACTGTAAATGGCAAAGAATGTGAGGTTCAGATAAAACCGCACGAAAGCCTTGCTGATGTGTTAAGGGATCAACTGGATCTATTTGGGGTGCGTGTATCCTGCAACGAAGGTGAGTGTGGATCGTGCACGGTAATTATGGATGGCAAGCCGGTAACGGCCTGTATTGTGTTGGGTATGCAGGCCGAAGGGAAAGAGATTCTAACAATTGAAGGAATAGGCACAGTTGATAATTTGCATCCTATACAGCAGGCCTATATCGAGGAGCAGGGATTCCAATGTGCATTTTGTACACCAGGTTTTATTATGGCAACAAAGGCTTTTCTGGAAGAAAATCCAGACCCAACTGAAGAAGAGGCGGCGATCGGTATCAGTGGAAACATCTGTCGATGTGGAGCATACCCTTATATCGTGAAGTCTGTACTTAACGCTGCAAAAAAGTTGCAAGAGCAACAAAACACTGAGTAACTCTAAATTAAATTATGAGGCAGTAGCGTGAAGAATTCTTATTTGCAGACTGACTCCAAAGATCCATCTAGTTTTGTCATTGCCGGAAAAGGTGTTCCAGTGAAAGACGCCAAGGAGAAGGTAACTGGAACATTGAAGTTTGCAGTGGATATGAAGGTGCAAGGTATGGTGCACGGCAAGATACTTAGGAGTCCCCACGCGCACGCTAGAATCACTCATATCGATACCAGTAAGGCTGAGGCGCTTCCAGGCGTACTCGGTGTTGTGACCCACAACGATGCGCCGAACTTAAACTGGGAAAACGCGTGGTTCAACTACCGCGGAAAAGTGTTGGACGGCATAGTACGATTCGTCGGTGATGAGATGGCCGCCGTAGCAGCGACTAGCGAAGAGATTGCAGAAGCTGCCCTAGAACTCGTTGAAGTAGAGTACGAGATTTTGCCTTGTGTATTTGATCCCGAAAAGGCAATGAAACCGGATGCTCCGCAAATCCGAGAAGAGGGGAATGTTCGTGATCCTTATATTGTAGAGTGGGGCGATGTAACTAAAGGTGAGCAAGAAGCCGATTTTGTAGTTGACTGTGAGATCAAGTTTGCCAGCCAGCAGATGGCGCCGCTAGGGCGGAATGCCTGTATTGCAGAATGGAATGGTGATCGTGTCACCATGTGGACATCCTCGCAAACTCCCTCCGAACTTCGAGATGGAATCCATGAGGCATTTGGTATCCCGTTGAGTAAGGTTCGCGTCTGTGCGCTCCCATCGGGAAGTTCTTTTGGTAGCTGGTGGAGCGCAAATTTTATGATGATTACGGTGCTCCTGGCGAAAAAAGTGCGGAAGCCGGTGAAGATCGAATTAACTAATGAAGAATGTATGGCAACAGTCAAGCGGCGACATCTAGAAATTAGCCGGGGTCGTATGGGGTGCAAAAAGGATGGCACTCTTACCTTGGCTCAATTCGACCATATTATTGATAACGGAGGATACGGTTTCAAAGATGATGTTGGATTCTTTTGTGTTGATAATTGGGGACGTACAAGTCATGGACGCTATGTGATCCAAAGCGTTAATACAAATCTCGTTACCGCAGGCTGCATGCGCGCTGTTGGTGACGTTACTCTAGGGTCATGCGTTGAACGCGTTGCCGACATGTGTGCGATTCAGGTAAATATGGATCCCGTTGATTTTCGTCTTAAAAACCAAATAAAGCCGGGGGAAGAACTCCGGATGCAACATAGTAAAGGATATTTAAAGGGTAGTATCGACGAATATCTTGACGGAATTCCAGAGGCGCAAAGGAGAGATTGGCCAAAACTTTTCCATCTCTCCAGTGGCTCAACCGAGGACATTCTGATCAAGGGCGCTGAGGCGTTTGATTGGAAAGGAAAATGGAATGGTTGGGGGAAGCCATATTCGATTGATGGCCCAAAACGCCGTGCCGTTGGTGTTGGAACTGGCGCACACGTTTGTGGTGTTGAGTTCGAAGGCAATGTATCCGCGGTTGTTCGAATTAACCCTGATGGTAGTGCAAAAGTCCACTGTGCAGCCGGCCGACAAGGGCAAGGGAGCGAAACTACACAGGCACAGGTCGCTGCCGAAGAGTTAGGCATTCCTTTTGATAAAGTGGAAGTCGAAACCGGGGACACAGATTCGTGTCCCTGGAGTCACGGATCACTTGCTAGCAACACCATGTTCAGGGTGGGTTGGGCAACGCGTGCTGCGAGTAGGGACGCAAAAAGGCAATTATTGGAAATTGCTGCTCGTGAAATTTTTGATTCCGATCCTAGCGAACTGGATGTGAATAATGGGGTCATCCTTTTTAAGGACCACAACAAAAAAGATCCACAAATTTCAATCGAGGGTGTTCTGAATCATTTTCGCGGCACAGACGCACTTGGTCAGGCTTCCTCAATCACTGGTAGACCTGCATATCCAATGCCGCCATCCAGCGCATTTGCGAGGCATTTTGCGGCCCACTTTGTTGATCTCGAAGTCGATACAGAAACTGGAGAGATCAAACTTCTAGACTGGTTAGCCACTCAAGATAGTGGGACCATCATGAATCCTCAGGTCATGAAAAATCAGATGATCGGTGGCGCCATTTGTGGTGCGGGTTTTGCTATTTGTGAAAGTCTTGTATTTGATGAGGAAACGGGGCGAATTAAAAACGCCAATCTATTGGATTACAAGTTACTCCGCGCCGCGGATTTTCCGGTGAACGGAGAAGTCATTTACGGTGATTCTTATGATCCCGTTGGACCGTTTGGTGCGCGCGGTGCTGGTGAGGCTCCGGCAGCTGCCGCAGGCCCTGCGATTGCACAAGCAGTGTACAACGCCCTCGGCATGTGGGTCGATATGCCGATGACACCGGAAAACGTTATTACCGCCTTGCACAGCGATTCCTAACACTTCAGATACCTAAGAATTGCGAACCAGTGCCACTTACTACGAGATGATTAATCTATTAACTCGGACAAGCGACGGTCATTGAAAAATAGACAAAGAGTTATTGGTAATCTTGGTACAAATATTTTGATTCGTTTTGCCTACAAACAGACGGTCGATTGATCTCAAGATCAAACGAATAGTGTTCCCTGTGTCATCTGGCCCGCTGCCCTGGACAAATATATTAAGTCAATAAAGTGAAATTTCGATCGCTTTTTGTCTACCGAGGTACTAGCAGTAGTCGTGCTGACGCTTTCCTAGCTATTTGCACTTTCATAGGTTTCATCGGTTTCTGGTATTCGATATCCGAACTTGAATTCATTTCCGAAAAATTTTTGCCGAGCCCGTGGAGAGTTTTAACGGCGTTATACGGCATGCTAATTTCCCAGAATTTTATTGAAGATATTTGGATTAGCGTTGCAAGGGTGTGGGCGGCGTTCCTTTTATCTGCCGTTATGGCGATTCCTATCGGTATATGGATGTCAAGCTACCGGATTGTAGGGATGCTCACCGAGCCTATAGTTGACTTTATCCGTTATTTGCCCGTGCCAGCGTTAGTCCCTTTGCTGATTATCTGGTTTGGCATTGGTGAGAGCTCAAAGATTGCTGTTCTTTGGATGGGTACATTTTTTCAACTTGTGTTGCTCATTGGGGATGATACTAAACGTGTTCCACCAGAATTCGTCGAGACAGGATTTACTCTCGGAGCAAAACCCAGACAAATTACATGGCACATTGCGTACCGCTCTATGTTACCGAATATAGTTGATAATCTCCGAATTACGCTGGGTTGGTGTTGGACCTACATCATTATTGCGGAAATCGTCGCGGCCAACGCTGGAATTGGCCACGCCATCTGGGCAGCTCGACGGTTCGTGAAAACACCAGAAGTCATGGCCGGTATTCTGACAGTAGGCATCATTGGTCTGGTAACCGATCAAGTGATTCGATTGGCCCATCGGCGCTATTTTCGTTATTTGTGAGTGCTCAGTATGTCTTATGAAGGGCCATTTCTCCGTTTACGGCAGATCAGTAAAACATTTGCAGCCGAACCAGGCAAAGCATCGTCAACCCATGTTATCGATAGTGTCTCAATGGACATAGAGGCGGGCGAGTTTGTTGTTTTTCTTGGGCCATCAGGTTGTGGAAAAACAACCTTGATGCGCATTGTTGGTGGTTTAGAGGTTCCTACTGACGGAGAGACATTGTTAGCCGGCCAGAAAATAACGGGCCCGGATCGCAGAAAGGGTATGGTATTTCAGGCCTACACATCGTTCCCTTGGCTTACTGTTATCGAAAATATACGTTTTGGTACCAAATACCGGAACGACATCAGTAACGCTGAGAAACAGCAGGTGGCGGATTACTATCTCGAGTTGGTAGGTCTTACTGACTTCGCCAATTACTATGTCAATAGAATATCCGGCGGAATGCGGCAGCGAGTCGCTATAGCCAGAACACTTGCAGCAAACCCTGAAATTTTGTTGATGGACGAACCGTTTGGGGCTCTTGATGCTCAGACTAGAGAATTTCTTCAGAGCCAGTTGCTTGAGATAAACACTACTGAGCGTAAAACAACGATTTTTGTCACCCACGATGTCGAAGAAGCAGTAGTTTTAGCCGATCGAATTTTCATGTTTTCCGCCAGACCCGCGACAATCATCGATGAAATCGTCGTATCAAAGCACATTTCCGAAGAGCGGAATATTGCAACGAAAGAAACGGAACCATTCTTTCATTTACGAAATCATGTACGGGATCTAATGCGTGCCGAAGCCACACGAACCCAAGAACTGACTGAACACCAAATTATGCACTCAGGATAGAGCGCAGAGAAATCAATCGAGATCAGGTTGTAATTACATTAAAAAAATCAGTAATACACGTGAATTTGCAGAATCGTTTCGTTCCTAGACGTAAGCAATTATTGCCTTGACTTGATTTATTTACTGATGTTAACTCAAGTTTACACAAACTAGTTAGGAGGGTTGGGTAATGATAATTCGTAAATTATTGCTGTCTGCATGTGCGTTAGGGTTCTTGTCTCCAGTATCGTCCTTTGCCGATGATAACGAGATCAATTGTTTTCTACCTTTCTGGGTTGGCTTCGGACCGACATTCCTGGCTGAAGATCTTGGCTACTATGCTGAAGAAGGATTAAAGGTGAACATCCAATTCAACGATGATCGGGCAGTGATGATGGCCGCAATGGAACAGGGTGACGTTGACTGCTGGGAAGGAACAACGTCAACCTATGTTACGAGGCCGCGCACTGCCGACAGTAGCGGCATTATTATTGGCGCAATAGACGTTTCCAATGGCGCCGACGGGGTCGTCGCTGATGCTTCGATCCAGACTGTCGCCGACCTCAAAGGCAAGGTCTATGCCGATCAAGTTGGAGCACCATCCTGGACTCTAATGATGTATGAATTGAAAAAAGCAGGAATCGAGTCATCTGATGTTGAACTTCTCTCAATCGACGGTGGTGATGCCATGGCCGTCTTTGAGGATAAGAGTGTTGCTGCCGTAGGCACTTGGGAACCGCTGTTGTCGCAGGTGGTTGGCGGAACATCGCGGGAAGGTGCACACATCCTTTTGCACTCGGGACAGTATCCGGGTCTGATTCTCGATGTCATTACCATCGCAACAGCTGAGTTGCGAGCAAATCCTGATAAATATGCGGGGTTCCTGCGCAGCATCTATCGTGCGATCGATTTTTATGACAAAGATCCCGACAAGGCGATTGCAATGATGGCGCCACATTTCGATCTGTCACCAGCGGAATTTCTAGAATCGATAGCTTCCGGCGTTGATTACACGTCCTATGAGGAGAATATCGAGCTATTTGGTGCACCCGGCAGCCGTAGCACCGTGGATGATAATTTCGACGCACTAATGGCCATTTCAATCGATGTTGATATGGCAGATACAGTCCTGATCCCTAAAAATCATATCGATAAAACGATACTCGATGGCTTGTGGGATGGGCATAAACGGTAACGGGTAATTTTCGAAAATAACAGGATTTAGAAACGTCGCGGCCGTCGCAAGGCGGCCGCGACAGAGGTCTTAATGATTTTGCAACTCGTTGTGCCTCGTTATGGCATCAGGCATATTGCAGGCAGTATTGCATATTGCCAAAAGAAAATTATCCTAACTAGAAATTCCTATTTACTAATCTGTAGCAGTGCCAACTAAGTAAGGTGGAGTAGTTGGTAATGACTGATCGATAGAGTATATAGAGTATGTAGCAACAAAACGCCTTACGAGAAATGCTGCCATGAAAAAACTTCTGAATGATCCTTTCGATTATGTCGATGAAATGCTTGCTGGACTCTGTGCGGCTCACCCCGAGTACTACCGCCAGTGTGGCGATAGCGGCCGGGTTATCACACGTGCCAACAATGCTGCACCGAATAAAGTAGGCATCGTTTCCGGCGGGGGCTCCGGGCATCTTCCTATCTTTGCCGGTTACGTCGGCAAAGGATTACTCGATACCTGTGCTATTGGTGATGTATTTGCATCACCTAGTGTTGAGCAGATGGCTGACGCAATGCGGGCCGCCCACCATGACGCTGGTGTCCTACAGTTATACGGGAATTATGGTGGCGATATCATGAACTTCGATATGGCCGGCGAGATGCTGGAGATGGAGGACATAGAGTATGCATCTGTAGTGCTCGCAGATGATATCGCTAGCGCAAGTCCCGAAGAAGCCGAAAAACGGCGTGGGGTCGCGGGTATGGTCTATGCGTTTAAGTGCGCTGGTGCTAAAGCCGAAGAAATGGCGGATCTCGGCGAAGTAACACGAATAGCGCAAAAAGCAGCCAATTCCTGTCGGTCAATCGGCATGGCAATGACACCTTGCACAGTGCCGCAAGCAGGAAAACCTACCTTCGAGATTGGCGATAATGAAATGGAGATGGGGATGGGGATACACGGTGAGCCCGGTGTCTGGCGCGGTGAAATGAGAACTGCTGATGAGGTCGCTGCGGAGTTGATGGACCGATTACTGGAAGACAAGTCAGTCGCCAACGGTGATCGCGTATCGATTCTCGTCAATTCGCTCGGTGCGACGCCGCCAGAGGAACTGTACATCCTCTATCGCTACGCTGAAACTCGGCTCAAGGAAGCCGGTGTATCGATCGTTATGCCACTCGTGGGTCGCTATGCAACATCTATGGAAATGACTGGCTGTAGCATGACGCTCTGTCACCTCGACGACGAACTCGTAAAACTCCTCGAGGCTCCAGCGGACTGCGCGTTTTGGAAAGTGTAAGCAATAAATGCTGGACGGTTGAATCGCTTAAGAGCCTCATCCCAAAGTTGTCGGCCGGAATGGAGACTTCGGCCGATGAACTCAATACAATCGATGGACAACTAGGTGATGGTGATCTCGGAGTCACGTTGGTACGTGGTGCTCGCGGCCTCATGAAAGTTAAGGATGACTTGCCGGAAGATCTTGGACTGGCAATGCTGAAGTGTGCTCAGGCTCTCACGAAGGAGTCCGGATCCTCGTACGGCACCCTTATTGCAACCGCCTTTATGGCGGCTGCAAAAGATAGTAAATCGAAAACAGAACGACCCTGGTCTGACATCTCTCCGCTCCTTCGCTTAGCGGTGTCGGCTATGCTGAAACGTGGCAAGGGGCATCTTGGAGCGAAGACCGTTGTAGATGCTGTACATGTTGTAGCTGAGAAACTTGACGGGATCAACGAACCAAGAGTTGTCCTTGCGGCTGCGAGGGAGGCGGTCGCCGAGGCGCTTGAAACCTTTCGCGATAAGCCTTGTCAATTAGGGCGGGCCCGCATCTTTTCAGAAAAGAGCGTAGGTCTTGATGACCCGGGGATGGTCGCGTTCCAACGCATATTAGATTCTTTAGCTTGAGTGAAATTAGAGCTGACCAAGATCGTTTTGGCTTCGTATTGCTACATTAGCGCACAAAAATCAATTATGAGTCGGGGCAAGAGACTGGGCTAGTCGTAAAACTCTGGAGCTTTCTTCAGAGTCTTCCATTGTTCCGGATCATGATCATGAATAATCATGGCTTTTTCGCGATCAATCACATGCTTGAGTCGATCCATGGAGGCGTAGGCAACAGTTGGTGCTACAGCTGGTGTTCCGGTCATAACCCATTGTTCTAGGTTAGCGCGCCACGAGATCACCCCAGCCGGTAATACTATTGTTCCAGTGTTGGGAAGCCTAACAACCATTGTTTGTTCACCACGTGTGTGGTGTGGCGTGAACAGCACTTCGATCGAACCGTCGCCATAGATATCGAGGTCTTCGTCATGCAGTTCCCAGAACTTGAAGTCGCGCGTTGGACGGATATCTTCGAAGTGGTATGCGTCAAGTACGCGTCGATCAGGCCACCAAGCATCTTGCAGTTCTCGGAACTGGACGATAAATGTGGCATTCGGAAAGGCGCGCATGCCGCCTGCGTGGTCTGGTAATAGGCAAGATAGGACAACGTAACGGATATCGTCGGGGCTCACGCCAAGTTTTTCAAGTTGGCGCTCAACGGCTTGATCTGGGGTCATCCGCGGTTTCCAATCGCGAGCGCGCCAGCCCCAATGGCTTTCCGCATCGACTGCGACGTTGCGGTGCAGCCCAGTTTCGAACAGTACCTTACCCTCGGGATGATCGATCAGAAAAATTGGAGTCGGTACCTCGGTTGGTTTACCCATGCCCTGACTGTAGGTAAAAATACTTTGGTCCCAAGTGAGGAAAGCCCCGATCATGTAATAAAGTCGCATGTTGTCGGGGCCTGATCGTAGGTGAATGGAGTTTGTCATTGGTACACCTTCATCAGGGGTCTTTCATCACACGGTGTCGGTGACCCAGTTTTCCTTCAACAACCATGGTCCCGAGGACGTCGAGAATCACTCGGCAAGCGAGTTGCGCGGTGTTGTCATTTACATCATATGGTGGTGAAACCTCAACGACTTCCATACCACAAAGTCCCTCGCGCGCGATCAGTCGTGCCATTTCTAATGCTTCTCGGGGAAACAGGCCACCGGGTTCCGGTGTGCCAGTACCGGGGGCAAAACCGGGATCTATCGAATCAATGTCAAATGACAGAAAGACTGCTTTTGCATCCTTCCAAGCGATCTCGAGAGCTCTTTCTGCAGCCCCTTTAGCGCCAAGCTGCTCTATATCGGCCATTGTCAGGACGCTGCTGCCTCGTTCGTGAGCGACCTTGGAACCGGGCCGGGATCCATACCACCCTCCTATGCCCATCTGGACTAGATTTTTTGGGGGGCAGTTTGAAAGCCCAACGTCGTGCATATGACTGTGGTTATGATGAGATGAGCTAAGTTCCACGCTTTCATGGTGATTGGTGGTCCAAAACCACGGCGTCGTATGCATCCGTTCATCCATATCCATGTCTTGCATATCGATGTGCCGGTCGATATGTATGATGCCGACATTACCATCTATGTGAGGGGCTATCCCCCTAACATTTGGATAACCTAGACTGTGATCGCCACCACAAAGTATAGGAAAAGCCCCAGAGGTATAGACATGGGATACAGCTTTACTGACTTGGTCAAAAGTTTTTTCGATATTTCCAGGGATCACAAAAATGTCGCCAGCGTCACAAAGATCGAGTTCTTCGGGCAGGTCTACGCCTCCATCAACCGAATAGCCATCGTAGACTGCTGAGATTCGCCTAACTGCCTGTGGGCCAAATCGTGTTCCAGGCCGGTAGGTGGTTCCGGTGTCAAATGGTATGCCTACAAATGCAGCCTCATAATTCCCAACTTGTCGGATGTCTTCGCAGTAGGGCTCCTTCATAAATGTATTAATGCCGGCAAACGCCGGTTGATGACCGCGGCTGAAGAGTGAAATGCTTCGATCATTAATTGAGTCAGCAGCCTCCAGGCCAAGCTCAAGAGTACGTTGGATCTCTTCTTCCTGTTTTGTCTGAGAGATTTTTTGTAAACGTCCGAGATTTCTAGTACCACGAAACTCATCCTTGTTTGATTTCGGCACGATCAACCCCCGCCAAGAATATTGCTGCGAAAAAGGAAGCAGAAACTCCGGAGAAAATGCTCCGGAGTCTACTGCCCGATAACAACTAAATTATCATTTACGAAATTTATTCACCTAAGCGCCCAATCCACTTATTGGAACTATACCTGTCAGTGTAACCAGCACCGTCAAGTGCGCTCAGGATAGTGGTGTCGATACCAATATCAGTTGAGGCCGCAGTATCGATGACGCCAGCTTCCTTGTAGATGGAGCCGAACACATCCCAAGTGGGATAGACATAACCTGCTACACAATCTGGCGCACCGTCGAATAATAGTTCGCCCCAGCCGCTCGATCCGGCTGGAACTTCGCGCGCCTCGGCGCCGTTAGGAAGGCTGCCACATACGGGTTTTCCAGAACCAATGCCGAAGGCGCCGAGGTTCTGATCCAGATTTAACATGACTGCGCCGTACTGGGTAAGCTTCACATCGGAAACTGGCCAATCAAGAGCTTTGGCTACAATTTCATTTCCTTCTTCAGGATTTTCTTTCCACCAGTTGACAGCTTCGAACCAGGCTCTAACTATTTCTTTAGCAACCTCTGGTTTTGCCGCTAGCCAATCTTCATTACATGCCATAGATTCAGATATCAGCCCTCTCTCCCATGTGCGATCCGACAGACTGGTCTTTAACACATGAGAACCCGGCAGTTCCAGGGACTGCTTGGAAAATGGAATGTAGTTAACATCGATATCCAGTCCGCCGCTGACGAATGCAGCCGCGCTATCCCAAGGAAGCATAACTGCGTGCTTCACCTCGTCGAATCCAATGCCCGCTTTCTTTAGATTCAGGAGCATCCACATATGATTCAAAAACCCATAGTCGGCACCAAAAGTTTTCCCAGGAAAGTCATTTACGCTGGTAATATCTTTTGTAACGACCATTTCATCAAGGCCATAAGACATTGCCGGTATGGCTATATGTTTAACTGGAAGCCCAGCTGATCGAGCGACGACGACAGTGTCAAGGGTATTCAACATGCATTGAAGAGTGCCTGTGGTCAGTCCCGCATTTTTTGCATTTATGTCGTCGATGATTTGAACATCAATCTCAATATCCTTTGCCATGCCCTTTTTCTGAACGATGTACCATGGTGCATAAGGCGAAAATGAAATAATCGCAATAGTGACTTTTTCCTTTGCAAAGGCGGTGTTGGTCGTGAAAAAAAGTTGTGTGGCAAGTAGTGCAACAATTACTCCAAGACTGGACAAAAACTTATTGAAACGAGAATTAGCTATAGCCATAAGTGTCCTCCTTACAGACATTGGTGTTTTGAACTCGACTAATTCAATAGAAATCTTTGTGAAAATCAATTGAAAACGAGTTCTCTTGATTTTTCTCGTAACTGGATTATTCAAATGGATCCCATGATTTGTCAACAAGAAATGACAATATTAAAGTCTAACATCTCCCCGGAGTTCAATACTAAAGATGTAGTATCATATTTGCATAAATACTGCCCTAAAGATGGCAGCGTCCTTAATCCATACCAAGAGTGCTTATTATGAAAATGTTCAGATTTCCCTTGGGCTTGGTCGCCAGTTTTTTTGCAGGTCAAGCATATGCTCATCCATATAGCTCAGGTGACACTGTCTCTGCGATCAGCAGCTTCTTACACACTCACCCCCACAGCCTCGCTGTAGGAGTTGCGCTTACCCTGGTGGTCGGCTTGCTACTTGGGGCACAATCTCTTCGTAAGCTTTCTAACCACACTGAGCACAGGTGAGTACAAAGTGCAGCGTTCAGTGCCGCCGTCGCGAAACCATGCGTCAGGCCAGCAAAACAATCAAGCATCTTTTCGCGCCATGCAAACAACGTGCCTTCTTTGTTGATGAGATAATCGGGGCAATGATCCGCGCCCACTGAAACACGCTAAATCGGCCGTTATCGGCGTAGGCCTGCGCTGCACCTGGCCAACCATGGTTGAGTTGTAGGTAGAACCGTAACGGCAATAGCGCGCCATCTAATTCCCGCTGGTAAGCGTGGCGTTGCTCTTTCATCTCCTCAATTATCAGGCCGAAGCGCTTATTACGGTGGCGTCATCCACCAGAATCGTCACCGGCCGGTTACCCGAAAATTCCGAGTATAGGAAGGATAAACAGGTTGGCTGAAGGGTGCGAAAACTGTCGAGATCTGCTATGGCCGTGTGGCATCGGCGCAATCTAAAAGATTACCCCTGGCCTTAAGGAGGGGGGATTCGGCACCTTGTCGACCGAGCTCGATCTGTCTAGTCTCACGTCCGCGGGCGCCCTACAGATCAGCAAGAACCAGCTTTTAAACAATCTGGATTGACTCGCTAGTCTTACAACAATATGCGATGTCCTATACATCAAGGTCAATCTGGTGCTACGTCAAATGCCTCGTAACAGCGTTAGTGTACGGACTCGATTAGGTTGCCACCCTGGGTACTAAATAGAGCAAAACCACGTTCTAGTCGCTGATCAGGTCTTCAGGATTGAATGCGATCAGATTCGATTCAGCATGCCGCCCGGACGACGGGGCCTTGAAATCACCGAGAGTTTTCTCGTCACCGAAAGCGGCGCGGAGCCGCTGTGAAGCTACCCGCCACAATTGTTGGCCTGGGCTGTCGTGGTCGGTGATATTGAGTCGATTTGGTGCGTTGCAAAATCACTGAGGAGGCTTGAAGCTGGGATCAGGACTGGCCTGGATGGGGCAAAAGGTCAATAAAGAATAATAAAGGGTTAATTAATCAATTTAATAAATCACTTCATAAAGTCCGTTTTTTTCGATAATGGCCAAAAAAAGC
>CAJWJL010000024.1:0-18650 GCA_913042135.1 uncultured Chloroflexota bacterium
TCCCTTATAAGATGCCACGCCCGGACAACCACCCTAGGTTTCACCGTGCGCGTTACTTCATTTAGATATCAGTACAACGGAAAAGTACCACCTGCCCAACACCAATAACCACATGGCAAACATTAAATCAAGCAATATTTATAAGAGCTAACAATAAATGTATTGCGAGGAAATATTTTATGCAAATCCAGTTTTGTGAAACGGTATGCCCACTCCATTGCGGCATTTAACTGCCCTGGTTACGTTTCCACTCTTCATATTCAGGTCGAGCTTCTTCTGTCAGGGGATAGTAACGCCTTAAATCGCCTCCAGCTTCCAGTTTTTCTCTACTGAACTCTTCCCATTCAGCATGCTCTTGACCACGCTCAGCCAACTCTTCTGCCAAGTGAATAGGAACGACTACTGCGCCGTCATCATCAGCGATGATGATATCGCCAGGAGCAACGTAGGTACCAGAGCAATTTACTGGAACATTAACCGCATACGGAAACATCTCTGTTTGCGTGTGGAAGTTAGGGGTTACACCCTTCAGCCAAAGGCCTAATCCAATATCTCTACTTTCAGCGTAATCACGGATACAGCCATCAACTATCACGCCTATACCACCGGCACCGTGAAAATATGTAAGCATCATGTTTCCAAATACGCCACTATCGAGACGTCCCATCGCATCCACAACTATGAGATCACCTGGCTGAGTGTTGTACAGGGCATGGCGATGAAGTTGAGTCTCAGGTTCGACATACTCGCCATCCGGATAGATATCGTCGCGCTTTGGCATAAATTGCAAGGTCAGTGCCGGTCCAACCACTTTCTTGCCAGGAGTGAAAGGTAATGGACCCTGTATAAACGCATTCCGTATGCCCAGTTTATTGAGATCTCCTGATGCGGTTGCCGCACTCACATGTTCATATAACGTGGCAATCAACTTTTTAGATGGACGCTTAATATCTTGAATCGGATCCATATCACTCCTCCGGCAATTCGAACATTTTGTATCTGTCATCCAACCGTACAGAACGCATCACTCTATGCAAGAGCAACTAAATAATTATTAGAAATAATGAACATTGTTCGCCTACTTCCAATGCGACAAGTGAACACTAAAGATGGTTTCTTTACACCGCAAGCAGCAAAAGTAAATAAACGTGCAACTATCAGATACCGGATTTCGAAATAAAACATTTTTTTGGATTTTGTACTCTAAATCGTGGAGGAGTAAGAACTAATAACTTTGAATATGACCCCACAATCAACAAATAATGTTTATCATTGAATGTGCACTCGGCCTGTTAGCCGTAAGACTTCATCAACGAGATGTCGCCTTGCGATGACAAAATGGCAGAGTGCGTAAACAAAGATAGTGGGACGATAACCGTACGGAACGGTACTACATATGCTCGAAAACGAGCAATGGATGGGATTCCCACAAGTACGAGGCTTGATTTATGGGTAAGAAGTTATTTGTTGGTAGCCTGGCCTGGGCGACAGATTCGTCTGGTCTACGAGCAGCTTTCGAGCGATTCGGTGACATTGAAGAGGCGCAGGTAATCAGTGATCGTGAGACCGGAAGGTCACGCGGTTTCGGTTTTGTTACCTTCACTGAAGAAGGTTCAACACAGACGGCCATTTCAGAAATGAATGGTACTGAGCTCGATGGTCGACCTATCGTTGTAAACGAAGCGCGCGACCAAGCACCCCGTGGTGGTGGTGGTGGTGGCGGTGGCAGTGGCGGATATCGCGGCGGCGGTGGTGGTGGCGGCGGACGCCGAGAGCGCTGGTAGTCATTTAAAACTACTAACCGAATCTTAAACGGGTGCAATCAATCGATTGCACCCGTTTTGTTTTAACAGATCAATACCCCATGAAATACCAAAAAGTACAACTACCACCCCGGCTGAATATCGCATCGAAGTTGAAGTACCAGCAAAGCTGCACGATATCCTTCAGCTTCTGAAAGACCACACACCGTAACCACACCTTTACCAGTGTTATGAGCTTCCAGCATTATCAACGATGCTTCTGCCGCCGAAAGATGTGACACCGTCTTCAACAAAGCCCAAATCACGTAATCCATCGAATGATAAGTATCATCAAAAATTACGACCGCCCACCTATCAGATTCAACATCAGAAATTTCAGGCATATCATAGGAATCAGCATGGGGACCCTCCTCGATAGAGGTCGCGAGCAACCAATATTCATCCTCCACTTCGGTCTTGACTAGACCCTTTATAAGGAACACCCTGTCACGATAATCCTTTTCAAATATTGATCGCAAAGGTTCATGATCCATGAAGATTACCGATATCAAACCGTTTCCCGTCTGGGTTGGCACACGCAACCAAATGCTGGTAAAAGTTGAAACTGATGAAGGCATATACGGATGGGGAGAATCGGGACTCTCTAGTCGTGAAATTGCAGTCAAAGGAATGGTCGAACATTATCGCGAATTCCTTGTTGGCCGTGATCCAATGCAACGTGGATCTCTCTGGCAAGAGATGTACCGCAGTCAATACTTTGAAGGCGGACGAACCATGACGGCCGCTATTTCCGCGATCGATATAGCTCTGTACGACATTGTCGGCAAAAAACTTAATGTGCCAGTCTACGAGCTTTTAGGCGGTAAACACCGTAACTGGGTACCGACGTTCGCCAGTGGAACAGGTAGTACTCCAGAAGAAATGATCGATGTCGCTCAGCGAATAATTGCTCAAGGATTTGACTGCTTCCGCCTGCACCGATCATACGAGGCAGAAGCCGATGGCCTTTTCGAACCGCGTGAAGCAATTGCCGAAACCGCAGAAGGACTAATAAAGGCTCGTGAAGTGCTTGGACCGCGTCCAGTCATTGGAAATGACTTTCATCACCGGCTATCAGTTGCAGAAGCTGCTTCCTTCTGTCAAATGATGCCAGCACACACGCTCGATTTTCTTGAAGAACCCATCAGAGACGAAACTCCCGAGGCCTATGAAACCTTACGGAAAATGACACCCATGCCATTTGCGCTTGGCGAGGAGTTCGCTTCAAAGTGGCAATTTCTACCCTACATTGAACGCGGTCTTGCGAGCTACATACGTGTAGATATCTGCAACGTAGGAGGAATAACCGAAGCGATGAAGGTAGCAGGATGGGCTGAAGCACATTACATCGACCTCATGCCACACAACCCTCTAGGACCAATTTGTGTGGCTGCTACTTCACATATGGCAATGGCAGCAGCCAATTTCTCGTGGCTGGAAATAAGAGAGTCGGCCGGTGAAAGCACCGGGTTTTACTCAAAGGAGGTCTTCCCAGTGCAACCAGAAGTTACCCCCGGACGGGTAACCGTGTTGGAGAGGCCAGGGCTCGGAGTAGAAGTAGATGAGGAATCTCTCACAGAGCCATTCCGATATTCAGAAATGCCACACCTCAAGCGAAATGATGGTTCGCATACCAACTGGTAGGTCAAATAATTAATAGCACGAAAGATTCAAAATGAAAATCACAGATATAAAACCATATGCCGTTTGGGTGGGTCGTCGAAACCAAATGCTGGTAAAAATTGAAACTGACGAAGGTATACACGGATGGGGTGAATCGGGGTTCTCCGGTCGCGAACTTGGCGTGAAGGGCATCATGGAACATTATCGAGAATTCCTAATAGGTCAAGACCCTATGAAACGTGGAGCCTTATGGCAAGAAATGTATCGCAGCCAGTACTTCGAAGGTGGACGAACTCTTACCGCCGCTATTTCTGCTATCGACATTGCGCTCCACGATATCGTAGGAAAAAAACTTGATGTGCCGGTATACGAACTGTTGGGCGGAAAACATCGCCACACTGTACCAGTATTTGCTACTACCCCTGGCCCTTACGGCCAAAACATGATTGACCAAGCAAAGGAGTTCATGAGTAGAGGCATAAATGCATTCCGTCTGTCTTATGACAACATGGATATTCAAAATAGCGGGTTGTTCGAACCGCGCGAGTCAATTGCCAATTCTGCTGAATGGTTAATCAAAGCCCGAGAACAACTTGGCAACCAGGCGATCATGGGAGTCGATTACCACCACCGTCTATCACCGGCTGAGACTGCCTCATTTTGTCAAATGATGCCCTCTCACACACTAGATTTTCTAGAAGAGCCCATCCGTGACGAATCCCCAGAAGCATACGAAGCACTGCGAAAAATCACAGATGTTCCTTTTGCTATAGGGGAAGAGTTTGCTTCAAAATGGCAATTCTTACCGTATATCGAACGTGGAATCACCCAATATGCAAGGGTAGATATTTGTAATGTTGGCGGATTTACCGAGTCGATGAAGGTCGCCGGCTGGGCAGAAGCACACTATATCGATCTTATGCCACACAATCCTCTTGGACCGATATGCACGGCGGCATCCGTGCACCTTGGAGCTGCTGTTCCAAATTTCGCATGGCTAGAGATAAATATGGAACGTGCAGAAAACCCTGATTTAAATATATTCACAGAACAGGTATTGTTCGAAGGAAACGGCTATAAGGTCCCTGATAAACCAGGTTTAGGAGTCGAGGTTGATGAAAGTAAATTGACACAACCATTTGCCTTTTGGGAAGCTCCACATCCACATCGCGCTGATGGATCCCACACAAACTGGTAAAAAAGACTGATAAGAATAATGGCGTTAATTGGAGTGAATAAAATCTGCCAATTTTTGTCTGCTGGCTGTTACATTTGTTGTCATTAAAAACTGTTTAAAGAGAAGGCAAAGTAACCCTAATGGCTGTATCGATCGATCTCACGGGAAAGCGGGGCGTGGTATTCGGTGTCGCAAATCAGCGTAGCATCGCATGGGCTATTTCAGAACGCTTAGCAGAAGCGGGGGCCGAACTGGCGTTTACTTATCTCAACGAACGCTTAAAAGAACCTGTTGAAAAAACGACAGCCAAACTTAATAATCCACTACTTCTGCAATGCGATGCCACACAGGACGATCAGGTAGAAAGTGTATACGACCACATCAAAAACGAATGGGCAGAAATCGACTTTGTAGTTCACTGCATCGCATACGCTGAACGAAACGACCTTGGAGGGGATTTTTCGTCAACTAATCTTCAAGGTTTCCGCACGGCCCTGGAAACCAGCGCCTACACCTTGATGCCCATAGTAGGTAAGGCTTCTCCTTTGTTTGGTGACTCTGGTGGGTCGGTGATTACACTTACTTTTGATGCCTCTCAACGCGTATACCCGGGTTATAACGTCATGGGCACTGCGAAAGCTGCACTAGAAAATGAAGTCCGGCAACTAGCAGTAGAATTTGGTGATCGCAACATCAGGGTAAACGCTATCTCAGCTGGCCCCTTGCCCACTCTTGCTGCCCGTAGTATTCCCGGATTTCGAGATATGACTCGAGCTCATCGTGAGCGATCTCCCTTGCAACGAAATATCAACCACCAAGAAGTGGCTGATACAGCTCTATTTTTGCTCTGCCCTATGTCCAGTGGAATCACGGGAGCTATAGTCCCAGTGGACGCTGGCTATGGAATCGTTGCCTTATAGTTATGCCATAACTTGAATCACGATTATCGGCAACTACGCAAATAACGGTTCAGGGCGAGGCGCTATACAAACCGACAGGTCACAACAAGCATCCAATATTTTTTCAAGTCCAGCAATGGTCATGAAAATGGAACTTACGTGAGTCGGTGCAATGGATGATCACTTATCAAGCAATGAACCGCCAGCCGGATTTCGTATTGACTTCAAACATAACGCTCCTGCTCAGCTTGATAAACAAGTGAAGACGGCAGCCAATTTCATAAACTTTTCCGGTAAAAACACTAAAACTTGAAGATAAGTCTCTTTGCAAAGATATCCTGATTGGAGTTAAACCTTACCGACGTTAGATTATTTCTCCATGAAAATACAAACGAGGTTTTGGAGCAGGAAGGGAAAATCACACACGATTTATCGGATAGTTGAGTACAAGGATATATTTATCCAATGACTACAAAGTCAAACGAGACCCTGGTTCGTCGCTACGTCGAAGACGTATGGAACAAAGGACAGATTGATCTCGTAGATGAACTGCTGACTCCAGGCCATGTACGACATGACCCAATTTTGGAGCAAGATATTATCGGGATTGCTTCTGTAAAGAAACAGATAAAATTCCTCCGGCTGGCGCTTCCAGACCTCCATTTTAATGTCCGGATTTATCCGGCTACTGACGGTTTACATGTAACTAGAAAATGGACCATGAGCGGAACACACGAAGGTGAATGGATGGGGATCCCACCAACTGGCTCAAAGATCATTAACACAGGCATGGCCCTATCACGTATCCTCGATGGGAAGATTGACGAAGAGTGGATACAACGTGATGATGTTGGCCTCAGGCGGCAAATCATATCTTAAGTATCGGCTGATGCACTGTGGAATCCAGCACACCAAAACCGACAACAAGCTAAACACACTAATGGCAAGTTACACCAGTCACGTCTGATCTGTAGGCTGAGAACTATCCGTGGCGTAAGGAAACTCTTGCACCGCCTTGGTAATGTCCTGACGGGTAACAATGCCAAATACATATCCATCATCCATTACAACCAGTTGCATTACTCCATATTTATCCATGGCATGGAGAGCATCGCGTCCAGAGTCAAATCTTGAGCAAAAGCGCAGGCTTTCAGATCGTGTTATCTCACCAATAATGAGTTTTCCCCGTTGTTCTACAGGAATTCGCTCAAGATCAATACCTGTAATGAAACCCAGTAATTCTCCTCCCTTAGATACAGGAATTGAATCGGTTCGTTGAGTTACCTGTAGTTCAGTCAACACGTCTGAAATGAGTTGGTCGTGCTCTATCATTGGCGGCATAGGGGTGATGATGTTTCCAATCTTAAAGCTCAAACGATCCTGTTCTAGCACTACTGAACTGGCCTGTTCCTCCTGCTCATTGCGCGCAGAGGACATGAGAAACCAAGCGATAAGCCCTATCCATATTCCACCAACAACGTCGCCATTAAAAATCTGCCAAACCCCCCACCCTATCAACAGATAAAACACAACACGCCCAACGCGTAAGGCAACTTTTGATGCAAGGCGAGTGTTACCGGTGAACCCCCAGACAGCGGATCGTAAAACTCGGCCACCATCCATTGGATAACCTGGAAGCAAATTAAACCCTGCCACCAAAATATTCATCCATCCTGTAAAAAAAATAACCCCATGCAATGGTGTTACCAGATGCTCATGAATCGGATGAAATTTTATCCACCATCCCACCAGTACTAAACCAATGAGCAATGAAACTGCCGGTCCCGCAAACGCTATTAAAAACTCGTTACGTGGGCGAGATGCTTTGCCTTGAATTCTAGATACACCACCAAATAACAAAAGTGTAATACCGCGCACCCTCAACCCCTGTGTTAATGCAGCGAATGAATGACCCAACTCGTGCGCTAAAACAGATGCGAACAGTAAGAACGTCGTGACAATCCCAGCAATCCAGTATTGCTGAGACGACCACATCTGAAAAAATGCAGGATAAGCACCAGTGGATAAAGACCAAGTGATTATTACAACTGCAATTAGCCATGTTGCATTGATATCAACTGGTATCCCATAAATGGAAAATAGCTTTAATGATCCACGCAAGTGTTCATTTACTTCTTTCGAAAGCCCAAGAACTATTTTGTACCCCTGTTACCAACTATCATTCACCTAATAATTAAAGCGCAACGGGTAGTGGTAACTCACACCAAAAACAATCTACATCAAAACTAAGGATACTGAACTAATTTACAGATGAAATTCTTTAAGCAACCATTTTATGGATGGTGGATCGTCGCAACAGGCGGTCTAGTTCAGTGGTACACCTCTGCCATTTTCTGGCGCGGGTTTCAAGCATTCGTACCCCCCATTCTTAACACATTCGGATGGAGCCATGGCGCTACAGCCACTGCAGTGTCTCTCCAGCGTAGTGAGAGCGGAATGATCTCTCCTTTTGTAGGAGTGCTCCTAGACAAATACGGGCCACGAAAGGTGATGGCCTTTGGCGTATTTGTGACGGGCAGTGGATTCATATTAATGAGCCAAATGCAGACGCTATGGCATTTCTACGTGACTATCGCATTGCTAACACTTGGAATGTCTTTCGGGACATACATCGTTTTTGTGGTCACAGTCGCTAATTGGTTTATACAAAAGCGAGCTAGAGCATTAGCCATACTGATGACATTTTCAGCTGTTGCAGGCCTCACCCTGCCTTTGCTAGTGGCATCGATCGAACATTTCGGCTGGCGAGAGATGCTTATGGCGGCAGGAATAGGATTTTGGATAATTGGTTTTCCTGCAACTTTAGTCATGAAACGTCGTCCAGAAGACCATGGGTTGTTACCGGACGGGATATCCGACGACGGCGATCAATCACAAAACAGTAAGTTTCAACAGGTACGAGAACACGCCATAACTATGCGCCAAGCTGTCAAGTTGCGATTTTTCTGGCAACTAGCAATAGTGACAAGTCTCGGTCAATTGGTCAGCTCGACAAATCTTTTTCATTTCGCTGCACTTTTAGAATATGGATTAACAACAGCCTTGGCCGCAACAGCTGCAGGTTCGGTGGCAATCGGTGATATTAGTGGCAGGGCGGGCATGGCCTTCCTAGGCGATAAATTTGATAAACGGAAATTGCTGACGATCGCGATGTTGATGCAAACCGTCGGAGTGATGGGCCTTGCAGGGATCAACGCATCAATTTGGGGCGTTAACTTAGGTTTATGGCCATTACCTTTTTTCGTTATCTTTTTTGGATTAGGGTTCGGAGCTTCTATTCCACTTCGACTTTCAATACTCGGCGATTATTTCGGCCGCGCAAGTTATGGATCAATAGTAGGTCTGACCAGTTCGGTAAATGCCCTGTTCGGCGCCGCCGGTCCGGCAATAGTCGGTTTTATATATGACTTTTCTGGTACATACAGAATCGGGTTCACAACTCTAGCTGTGGCGATATTAATATCTATTCCACTTACGCTAACCCTCGAACCTGCAGGTCGGGTTGCGGCAAAGGCAAGAACGCTAACCAATCGAAGACATCAGACAATAAATTAAATCTAACCAAGAAAATAAATACAGATCAATAACCATGTTGAAATAGAACTGTTTTCACTCCCGAGTCGGACGCCTAAATACATTCACCTCACGCGCTATAAACGTCCCCCCAGGGTTGCTCACCAATAAAGCGTTTGCTACAAGCCCTACTTCAGGCTCTTCGCCCAAAATATCTGTCGAGAAATTTACGATAAACACGTTGCCGTCAATTACCCAAGTCTTCCCCCTTATCACTTCTATGACTCCAGAGGTTTCCATCTCTACGCCGCTACCACCAACTCTCCCTACATCATCATCGACCTTTATCTGAAATTGGATCGAAATAATCACGCCCAAATCGGAATTCAGAGAATCACGTATAAATAACACTTCGGGAACCATGGCGTTCTTATACAGACGCTCACCTCCCGAGCCATTCATCAACTCGGCTACCGGGGACAACGAATCTATACGTCCACCATTCAAGGACATAATCGATTCGGGCCCTATCCACAAATCAAAATGTTCTCCAGTAACAAGCTTAACTTGAGAAAATCTCTGATTAGCTGATATAGCGACTAAGCTCCCTCGGGATCGAATGTAATTATCAGAAACAACCGAAAGTTTCTCAATCACACCTGTATCAATGGCATATATGACAATATCCACCTGGTCACCGCGCTCTACCTCAAACAAAGAGGAAATTGGTTGACCATCTTTTAAAAAGTTAACGCCAAGAGACTCGTTTGGCATGATTAACTCTAGCTCCCGTGTATCCGATGATTTGCCAGAGAGAACGGTTATTTCACCCAACACGGAATTGACTCTTGAGATAATGCCTGTAGCTCGCTCGACTCTGGGAGATTCAACCGAAACCATAGTTGCAACGTTGTAAAAAGCACCATTTGAGCCAGCCACGGTATATACACCGCTAACTACCCTCAACCCGATATGTAACTCTTCAAACTTAACACGCTGACCGTCTAATATTGTCCAAGTATCTTCAGTAACAAGCACATTTAATGATTGACCATTTTCACCCGTTATCAGCAAACGTGGGGGTTCTAACCCAATACCGGTAATCGACCCAGTAAACGTTACGTTCGACCTTGCCACTACTACCAATCGAGTCAATAAATCGGACTCAACTCCTATACGTGTCGCATCTACAACGAGATCTCCCAACTTAATCGCCGACATTGATGCATTTAAACCGTTGCGAATAACTGGTACTTCTCCAGTAATCACCAAGCGTATTAGAGTACCGTCAGTCGGACGAATTTTTATCTCATTAACTTCTAGGTCAAGTGCCTCCACAACGCCCGAGATATGATCCTCTCCTACTGGTGCTGATGAACGAGCTCGTATCGCGGTGGCCCACAACCTCCCCCCATAAGACGTGATATCACCAAGAGAGCCAACCTCGGGAAATTCAAATTGAACGTCAACTAGCTGCCCTGTCATAAGCAACCCAATACCAGCTGCCTGACCATCAAGGGTGATTTCAGTATCAGAGGTTATCTTGGCCGCAACTTTCGCTTGCTGGCTATCATTAGTTGCAATAAGTACTCCCAATGCTTTATCCAAGGTGTCATCTAGCTCGACAAGGGTAATAACTCCATGGAAGGCACGCAGTGACTCATGGTTGAGAACTGCTTCCACTTCCTCAACTAGCCGTGGCTCCTTAACCTTTATTGAAATCGCAACCCGCTGATTTTCAATAATCGAATACCGCACTTCGAGTTCACTCCCTGCTTCAATCAAATATTTGGTATCCGCAAGCAATTGAGGATTCTCAGCAGTGTCAGACAGAACGCCTAACAGATTTTGAGGAAAATCAACCATTGTACGATCCGGATCAAAACTAAAATCTACAGAAAATGGATCTGCTTCCTGTTCACCTAAGGGTACTACCGTAAATATCGACCCCTGAATCTCATCGACAACAGCGCCGGATATCTTCAATAATGGAGCTTCTTCATTGCGTTCACGTGCAGTATCTTCGTAGATTTGCTTAAGCTCTATAAATCTGTTTTTTATTTCAATAATTTGCGCACTCGCTCTTTCTCGAGTCACGTCATCAGCTCGACCGGTATCAACTACCCTTTGAAGTGCACGCGCAGCACCATCAAGAGCACTCAAATGCTTGCTTCTCGCATCGATCGCTATTTGGGACAGTCTCAAAGCATCGACTTTGTCTAACGCCAACTGACTAGCAGTCTCAATTCTCTCAACTGTAGTGCTGGTCAGCTCAAACCCAATAGCCGTAAAAACACCGCTGGAGCGATCAAGTCGAGCGACCATAGTTATCCCATCGCCAACCATTGGCTCACCAATCCCAGCTGGGACAACGACACCCACAACATCCCCGTTTCGAGTCTGAATAGAAATGTCATCGTCAATGTAACGAGTAACAATCCCAACAATATGTTTGGTAACGGTTTGTACATGCGCCAATCTGACGATGGTTTTTAAGGCCACAAGATCACCTGAAGAGTCGCGTTTAGCTGTAGATATAACGCGATCACCTTCTGAAACGTCAGTAATAAACCCTGACTTAGAACCAATCTTCAGTTCAGAATTACTGTTAAAGCCAAGGGTGATCAATCCTTTGCTTGATGCAACCACAATGGCATTAGGAGGACGCACTTCAACAGCCGTTCCGAAAATTGCCTCAATATCACCCTCAGACGCACTGACAACACTAGTCCCATTGGCACCTGTCATCAACCCAGACACCATAAAAAGTCCTAATAGCGCGACGGTTAATTTAGTCAACCTACCTCGGTATAAGTCAGGTACACGTTCTTGCAAAATATGTTTTGCAGGTTTCCATAAACAACGTAATCGTTCAAAATTAATAATCGGACTTTTGACTGTCCTGGGATTGACAGCTCGTGGAAATCCAATAATCCGATTAATCACCCGGAATCCTCCGGTATCGAAATTATGGCGAGAGACGAATTAATGGAATTTCCTTCGAGATCGCTGGCGACAATATCGACAATGTTGGGCCCAGGATCGAGTGGCAGGGTGAGCTCGAAAGTACCATCAGGCTGAACTTCCAGTATTACGCCATTTACGCTAACAATCGCGTCTGGAGATGTAACGCCATGTAACAAAACCCTATCGCTGCGAACCACACTTTCATTGCCAATGCCTTCGAAATCCAATGAAAGATTAAATGTTCCAGAATTTGACGTGGACTCTGTGGCAACGTCAGACTCTATGGTGGGGACAATGGTTGGAGCAGGCGTGGGAATCGATGCAGGAGTAGGGCTAGGGGCGATCGTGGGAATAGGAAGAGGGGTGGGAGTTTGAGGAACAGGCGTGACTGAAGGTTGAGGCGTAGCGGTAGGATCTGGCAGCACAGTCGATTTGGGAGTCAGCTGTGAAGGCACCACAATAATCGTCGGCGTTGGTACTGCAACAGCGTATCTTGGACGCGACTCGACACATCCTGTAAACGCGACCATAACCAATCCCATCAGGATGAAGGTTATCTTGGTATTCAACAATCGAGGGAATTGATACAGATCTATCATTCTTCAGCTTAAGACCGATTATCCAAAGGTAGGGATAACGTAAACCTAGTGTATGGATTTTTAGTTTTATCATCACTCAACTGATTAGTATCGACGATCAAGTCTCCACCACAACGTTCGGCAAGCGTACTTGCGATGAACAATCCTAATCCAGAACTCTGCTTCTCACTTCGTGCGGATAACTCAGGTGTCCATCCCCTATCGAAGACATGCGCAAGATATGAATCGGCAATTCCAGACCCATCATCTGAAACTCGTACCGAGTAGGATGCATCGTCCCGCGTCAGTTGTATCTCTATTTGATGAGCAGCAAATTTAGTCGCATTGTCCACTAAATTAGTCACCACATGATCCAGGGCTGATCCGTCACCATAAACGAGACCAAATTCACTTGGCTCACACCACCAAATCAGGTCTATGCCACGTTCGCGAGCAATCGGTGAATATCGATCGGAAACATTGCGAACGATTGCAGCTATATCCACCGGTTCGATAGCAGGACTAGCGCTTTGATCCTCCAGATCAACCAACACTCGAACGTTTTCTATCATCAACCTAAAATTGGGCGCTTGATTTTCTATTTCGTCAAGCAGCTCTGTCACCATACGCTGTGTGACTTCTCCCGTTTCATTAAGCAATGCCCTGGCTTCTCGTTGTTTCCCAAGTATCCTTCGTAAAGGTCGCCCCATATCATGCGCGAAAGTATCAAAATAATCCTGTGTGACCTGACTCCACGTTCGACCGTCAGGTCTTCCTGCTTGAGAATTGCGATTGAACTTGACACTCAGGTACCCAACGACAGCCCCAAAAATAAAAAGTCCAGCTCCAACATATGCAACAGGCTCAATCCACCAAAGCAAATCTGGAGTAACAGGTTCGCCTATAAAAGGAGACAGCGAAATCAACCCCAAGCCAAGTACAGCCAGAGATAATCCTGCATATTTCAATGTGCTAAATATTCTTGCGCTCAAAATGCCGCTCTGGTAATCAAATCACATGACTATTTTCAGTTATTACATTCTTCGGTTGGCGGGACCAAACGATATCCTCTGTTTCTAACATTGAGTATCAGTTCAGTGGCGCCAAAATCTCTTGCAACGGCCTTCCCAAGTGACACTTTTAACTCTCGTATCCTGACCCTGAGAGAAGCGCGGGAATCTTCTCCATCCGAAAATCGTTCAAGGCGTGAAAAAGGCACAACCTCGCCCTCCGATCGGTACATTGCAGACGCCAATTCATTAAGTATCGCTAGTTTCATCCCCTGAATTTCACGAATCATTTGATGACGACCATTGTTAACCGCATAAACGACAGCATTTTCCGGTTCCAATTCAAATAAAGTCCCGATCTTTATAGTTTTAGGAGCGCTGCCAATAAGTCTTCGAAGTCGTAAAACAACTTCTTCCGGACTCGCAAGCTTGTCAATAAAATCTACTGAAGCCCCCACACTGAGACTCCCCGTCACGGCAGTATCACGATAAGGACCTCTGGCATATTGAGTAAACATAAGTACAGGCATGCTACTGTCACGCTCGACAATTTTTTTGAGTATTGATAATCCCTTGAATCTATCAGTGTCATACTCTCCGAACCTAACATCTAACAGGACCGCCACTGGAGACTCATTTTCTATTGCAAAAAGAGTATGTGTTTCGTAATCATCACCTGTGACACGCGGCCCCTCTGGAACTATGGCAATGGGATTAAACCCTTCCGACTGCAACCGACGAAAAACGGAACGCATGAGGTCGGACATGTGCTCATCATCGACAACAAGTATTGTTTGTTTGCCACCTATGCTTTTTGGAGTCAATTTCGTCCTCGGTTGTTGTCTGACGTCATGCAACATCCACCAAAGAAGCGAATGCACGCTGGAGCCAACTCTATATGAGCCTACCATGTACAAATAATTATCAGCTAAATTTTATGCTCTTTTGCACCGTCAGCAGATATCATCCATTTCATTTTTGTTTAAAAATCGTAAAACCTTGAGAATCTCCTCGAAAAATGGCATTAAAAAACATCATATCTTGAGGTCATAAATCTAATAACAGACTCGACGAGAAGTTGAGGGAAGGCTATGCTCCAATACCAACACTTCTCACTCGATATTTTTAGAAAAGTAGCCCGTGACAGACCAGTTCGTCCATCTACATAACCACTCAGAGTATTCTCTTCTCGATGGTTTCAGCAGAATAGACGATATGGTGACGAGAGCAGTGGAGTTGGAACAACCCGCAATCGCCCTCACTGATCACGGGAATCTTCACGGCGCTATCGACTTTTTCCAGTCTGCCAAAAAGGTTGGAATAAAACCAATAATTGGAGTAGAAGGTTACGTAGCAGACGGACCGCGTGATGAACGAAATCCTCAAAAGCGATCTGCATTCCACCTGACGGTACTATCGCATAATCGCATCGGTTATCAAAACCTGCTCAAACTCGTGAGCGCATCGCATCTCGAGGGTTTTTATCAAAGGCCTCGAATGGACCGAGAAATCCTCGAAAAATATTCGGAAGGTCTGATAATCCTGTCTGGTTGCCCGTCAAGCGAATTAGGACGGTATATCAATAATGGCGATTTAGACGCTGCGCGCGAAACAATCGAATGGTACGGAAATATATTTCAAGACCGTTACTACCTTGAGATGATGATGCACCAGCACGTTCCAGGGCAGGCGGACATCAATAAGACCATTATTGAACTAAGCAAACAAACAAACTTGCCGATGGTCGTTACAAACGATTCACATTATGTTCGACGTGACGATTTCGAAGCACAAGACATTCTAACTTGCATCCAGACAAACTCGAACGTAAAAGACCCCAAGCGTTTCCGCATGGAAGATACGTCTTATTATTTGAAAAGCGCTAGTGAAATGCGGGAGGAATGGACCCATCTGCCCGAAGCTCTCGCAAATACCCTAAAGATCGCCGAATCCTGCGAGCTTGATCTCAAATTTGGTCAAACATTCATCCCACGTTACTCCACACCGAATAACAAATCGTCGATGGATTACCTAAGAGAACTTTGCAACAAAGGTCTAAACAAGCGCTTCAGCAACCCGAGTGAAGAAGTACTTAAACGTCTTGAGTATGAACTAGGAATCATTGAAGAGACCAAGTTCTCAGATTACTTCCTTGTCTGCTGGGACATATTTAATTTCGTCAATGAACGTGGGATTCTTTCGGCCGTACGCGGATCCGCAGCTGCAAGTCTCGTACTCTACTGCCTTGAGGTTACACAGATAGACCCTGTGGAAGCAGATCTCTTCTTCGAAAGATTCCTAAACATCGAGCGTCGAGAGATGCCCGATATCGATATGGATTTCGCTGATAATCGGCGCGAAGAAGTTATCAAGTACTGCATAGATCATTATGGTCAGGAACACGTCGCTCAAATTGTTACCTTTGGAACACTTGGTGCCAAAGCTGCCATACGAGATACCGCACGAGCGCTAGCATTACCTCTTAGCTTGAGCGACAAACTAGCGAAAATGATTCCCCCTACTCTGAATATTAAGCTGAAAGAAGCAATTGATGAATCTGCAGAATTAAGGAATGAGATTAAACGTGATATTGACACGCGTGACCTGATAAATATGGCGCAGAGGGTTGAAGGCTCTGTTCGACACGCAAGCACACATGCCGCTGCTGTTGTCATCTCTGAAAAACCTCTAACGGAACATGTTCCATTGCAACGGTCTACAAGCGGGAAAGATAACTCCAGTCCCACAACACAATATTCAATGCACCCTGTTGCGGATGTTGGATTGTTAAAAATGGATTTCCTGGGTCTTGCAAATCTTGCGATTCTAGACCGATGTGTAAAGCTGATTGCTGAAACGACCGGTGAGCATATGGGTGTTTACGACGTTCCAATTGATGATAAAAAAACGTTCCAGGTTCTCGGTGAAGGAGAAACATTTGGTGTATTCCAGCTTGAATCAACTGGAATGCGTCGCAATATCAAAGAACTCAAACCCACGACAATCAATGACTTAGCTGCCATGATCGCTCTCTATCGGCCTGGGCCGATGGAACACATTAGCACTTTTATTGAGGCGAAACACGGAAGGGCAGCAATTACGTATCCGCACGACGATCTACGTGATCTGCTCGAGCCGACGTATGGTGTTCTCGTTTACCAAGATCAAGTAATGCTAATAGCCCAGGCATTTGGCGGCTACACATTAGGTGAAGCAGATATTCTGCGCAAAGCTATGGGGAAAAAAATCCCATCCGTGATGGAAGCAGAACATGAAAAATTCAATGCCGGAGCTCTAAAAAAGGGCTATAGCAAGGAGCAAGCAGACACAGTTTTCGAACTGATGGCACCATTTGCTGGCTATGGATTCAACAAAGCGCATGCTGTCTCCTACGCTTACATTGCATACTGGACAGCATATTTCAAAGCCAACTACTCAACAGAATACATTGCAGCTGTACTGGATTCTGCATCAGGTAATCCTGAAAAGGTCGGAGAAGCCATCCGTGAAGCGACAAGGCTCAACATTTCAGTAAAACCACCAAGCATTAATCACTCTGGTTCAGGTTTTACGATAGAAACCGATAAGGACGGAAATGACCTCATCCGCTTTGGACTATCGGCTGTAAAAAACGTGGGCGCTTCTGCTGTAGATCCAATTGTGGAAGTACGCGAAGCAGGTGGGCCATTTCGAGATCTAGAAGACATATGCCGACGGGTCGATTCAAAATCGTTAAACCGTCGCACACTAGAAAGTCTGATCCGAGTCGGTGCTTTAGACGAATTCGGTGGGCGAGGCAATTTACTGGAATCAATCGATCGAATCATCTTGACGATACAAAGACAAACTAAGTTGAGAGAGTCCGGTCAAACATCAATGTTCGACATGCTCGGAGAATCCGTGCCGACTCCAATGGTTCAACTGGAAATATCAACTGATGATGACACAACGGATCAGGAAAGAGTCATCTGGGAACGGGATCTCCTGGGGGTGGAATTAACTCAAAGCCCTTTTACACGTGAAATGAGACAGCAACCCAATAACATAATTGTGTTCTCCTCAGATATCACCGCCGATCTAGCAGGTCAAAAACGTGCAGCACTGGGACAAGTGAACAATGTAAGAGAGTTAAACACAAGGAGAGGTGACAAGTTTCTTTCTTTGAACTTGACGCTCCTTGACGGGGATGTCGAATTAGTAGTGTGGCCCAATATACTCGAACAGGTACCTGATCTATGGCAAAACGGCAATTTTGTATCGGTCACAGGAGAAGTACGAGAAAGAATGGGACGGGTATCGATTTCTGTGGAGACAGCCCACGAGTATCAGTTAAAAGCTGAAGGTCAAGCCGAACAGGAATCAGAGTCCGCCAAATACGAACCTGCACCTATCACCAGAGCCGGATTTAACGAAGCCAGCCAGCCGCGGGCCATATTGAATGATCCCATCCAAATCACGCATACATCTCCAAAAGTAGATCAGGGCGATCCACTACCCCTCAACCCAGATGAAATTACAAACTCCTTAACAAGTAAACCAGGTGGCGAAGAAACTCCAGAAGAAATAACAGTCGACCTGTCAACCGATATTGAGCCGGATGACAACGTCACCCTTAACGGCCACTTCCTAGTCCACGTAAAAGAAACTGGAGATATCGCCAATGACAGATACAGGTTGGAGGATCTTATGCGACTGTTTGTCGAATTTGATGGATCAGACCCTGTGATATTAGAGATCGATACCGGCGAAAAAGTTGTACGGCTCAATATGCCTTTTAAGGTTCGCTCTGGAACAAAACTGACTAACCGACTAAATGAACTTCTTGGAAACGAAACAGTCCATACCAGAACGGTATGAAATAACAGGCCGGCGTGCTCAGCGACTGTCCTCGACATAACCGTGAGGTGACACCAAATTTGAAATGGGAAGTCTTTGCCACAGCGCCTGATCAACTCACAGCAGAGTCTTGGCTTGTCCTGATACGAAATGCAGGCATAGAGTGCAAGTTACAACCAGGTGACACAATTGCGTTCCTTGGAATGTCAGGACTTCCAACCCGG
>CAJWJL010000025.1:0-18183 GCA_913042135.1 uncultured Chloroflexota bacterium
TCATTACTGAAGAGGGTATTGAGGCTATCGAGCGTGAGCTGAAGGTAGAAAACCTTTACAGCCCTGAGAACGATGTTCTATCGCATTTTACGGAAAATGCCATTCGAGCAGAACACATTTACCTGCGGGATCGGGAGTACGTGGTCCAGGGCAATGAAGTGGTGATCGTTGATGAGTTTACTGGCAGGTTAATGACTGGACGACGGTTCTCTGATGGCCTCCATCAAGCCCTCGAGGCGAAGGAAGGAGTAAATGTTCAACGGGAGTCGAACACTTACGCAACGATTACACTTCAAAACTATTTCCGTATGTATGAAAAACTCGCCGGCATGACAGGTACTGCTACAACGGAAGCAGAAGAGTTGGACAAGATTTACAAACTTGAAGTAGTTGAAATACCAACAAATCGCGACACTCAGCGAGTTGATCATGGAGATTATATCTTCATGACAGAAGAAGCTAAATGGGATGCGATCGCCCAACGAATTAGTGAGCTACATCGTGATGGTCGACCAGTTCTTGTCGGAACGACCAGTATCGATAAATCGGAATTACTTGCAGGCTTACTGAAAAAAAACAAGATACCTCATAATGTGCTTAACGCTAAACAGCATGAGCGAGAAGCGAGCGTTGTCGCCGAAGCTGGAAAAGCTGGGTCGGTTACTGTTGCGACAAATATGGCTGGACGTGGGACCGATATTATCCTCGGAGGCAATCCAGATGTCACCGTTGCTTCTGAAGCTGGGTGGGACATAGATCATGAAACGATTATCCAAAAAGGCGGATTATTCGTACTTGGAACTGAACGACACGAATCGCGACGCATCGACAATCAATTGCGTGGCCGATGCGGCCGTCAGGGAGATCCGGGTGAAACTCAGTTCTATCTTTCCACCGAAGACGACATCGTCAGGCGATTTGGTGGCGAACGGATAAAAGGAGCGATGAACCTGTTCCGTTGGGAAGCTGATGTACCGATCGAAAACAAGATGGTTTCAAAGTCTGTTGAAACCGCGCAAACTAAGGTCGAAGCACAGAACTTTGAAATTCGTAAATATCTGGTTGACTACGATGATGTGGTGAATACCCAGCGGGATGTGATTTATCAACTTCGAGATAAGATCATTGACGGCGAAGACCTTCGACCTACAATTAGCGGTTATCTCGACGAGGAAGTACGTGCAATAGTTGGCGATCGAATTGTCGGTGGGTCAGAAAACTACGACGTTGATGGTCTGTATCGAGAATTGATGACGGTATTTCCCTTACCGCATGGTTTCCCGGATAAAGATGATATATACGATATGCGGCCTGACGAAGTTGAAGAAATTTTTCTTCAACTGGTAGGTCAGGTATATGACATTCGTACTGAAGAATTTGGGTTGGATTTATTACATCGTCTAGAGCGGACGATTATGTTGCGCACTATTGACGAAAATTGGGTTGAGCATCTTACATCCATGGATAATATGCGCCAAGGAATAGGTCTTGAAGCCGCTGGTCAGCGTGATCCGCTTGTCGCTTACAAGCGCCAAGCATTCCAGATGTTTACATCACTTGACGCCATGATCAAATCGACGGTAGCTAGAACCATATTCCGAGTAGCAATGAACCAGGAACCAACCCGCTCAGCAACACCACAAATGAATGCTACAAAAGCCGACTTATCGACCCAAAAAGCCAATGCGGCTGCTGATAAACGCTCAGTGATGGCTAATGTGAATTCAAACCACGGTGGTGGGCAACTGGGTGGGACAGGGTTAGCTCAAGTGCCGACGCACACTCCGGATGGGCGAAAAATGACTAGATCCGAACGACGAAAACTTGACCGACTGCAGCGCAAGCAGGCCAAGCAGGCTCGTTAGTGCGACCCATTTGCCCTATGTTTAGTCGACCAGGTTGTCGTTTGCAGCGATAATCTTTTGGATATGAATAATAATTCGATATCCAAAGCTTTTGCGGACGTTGCGATTTTGATGCAAGCAAAGGGCGAAAACGTATTCAAGGTTCGCGCGTACTCAAGAGCCTCGGATGTGATTAGAAGTCTCCCATATCCCGTTTCGGAACTTGTTGAAGAGCCTGATCGTCTTCGTGAAATCCCAGGTTTTGGTGAAGCTATAGTGGGGAAAGTTCAGGAATTAGTTCAAACGGGTCAGCTTGAACTTCTAGAAAGTCTTCTAGAAGAGATGCCGGACGGTGTACTCGACCTTGTACAAATTCCAGGTATCGGGCCTGCAACTGCGTTTAGTGCGGCACGGGAACTTGGAATCGGGTCATTCAAGGATCTTGCTAATTCAATTGAATCCGGGCTCTTTCAATCACTACCGAGGATTACCAAGAAAAACTCTTTGTCTATTTTACGTCACGTGAAGATGAGAATTGAGCAGGGAGCTCGTATAGGTATTGGTAGAGCGCAGGACTATGCCACAGATGTGATAACTGAGTTGGAACTACGTTGTCCAGGTATTGTAAGAATTATGGTTGCAGGAAGTGTCAGAAGAGGAGCGGAACTGGTTAATAGCATTGACTTCATTTGTGCTGTGGATGATGAAGTTGATATGCGTACGGTTATCGACGCTTTCACCACGTTGTCAAATACATATACCGTACAGAGCCACGATTATTCGAGTGCTAAATTTTTAGACAAGAATGGTCTGGAATTTTCGATCAAAGTTGTGAGACCGGAATCATTCGGGGGTGCACTTGTTCATGCGACTGGTTCTATCGCACATGTAGAGAAGCTGAAGGAGATCGCGGCTGATCTGGGCTCAATATTATCTCCAGATGGCTTATTTGACCTTGAGTCAGGTTCAGCGATCGATGTTAGGGATGAACAGAATGTTTTTGAGTGCCTTGGCTTGAATTTTGTGCCTCCAGAGATGAGAGAGGACACTGGAGAGTTGGAGCGTGCGGTCGAACATGATTTTCCGTCTATCATCTCGCTCAATGATATTCGTGGCGATCTTCATTGCCATACCGACTGGTCTGACGGGCGATTCCCTATGGACGAAATGGTCGAGGCAGCACAAAGTCGGGGCCTTGAATATTTGGCCATCACTGATCATTCACCGAGTGCGACCGTTGCTAATGGTCTAAGTCCTGATCGATTGAATTTGCATAATCATACTGTGCGGACAATGGGTTCTGCATCGACAGGGATAGACCTGTTGACAGGTACTGAGATGGATATTAAGCCCGACGGTTCATTGGATTATTCGGACGAGGTTTTGTCTGATTTAGATATCGTTATAGCTTCGATCCATTCGGCTATGGATCAGGATCAGGCCATCATGACAAATCGCGTGATCAGCGCTATGCAAAGTCCACATGTTGACGTCATATGCCATTTAACAGCAAGGCTGCTTGAGCGTCGTGCACCGGTTATGATGGATGTTGAAAGCGTATTTGAAGCAGCGGTTTTGACCGGGACCGTTATGGAAATTAATTGTTCGCCTGACCGACTTGACTTGAAGGCAGATCATGTGCGTCGAGCGGTAGAACTCGGTGTAATATTTGCGATAAACACTGATTCCCATCGGACACATCAATTTGATAATTTGCGGTTTGGTGTTCAAACAGCTATTCGAGGTTGGGTTGAAAAAAAACAGGTAGTGAACGCCCTTACATTTCACGAGTTACGACGTTTTTTGAACTTGCCGAAATCAGATAGATATGAATTTATGAAATCCCGTGGTTAGTAATGAACAAAAAGAGTTTGTTTCTGATGTTACGGCATGGAAGCCTGACGCGATTGTCTCTCGCTTGAAGTCACAGATTGATGAAAATGCGAGAGGGTGGAAGTTGTCAGTTCTCGAAACGATTGCTGAATGGCCTCTTGCTAGGGAGACTATTGCTGGCAAAGGTATCGACTATCTCATTGCCGGTGAGGCATTTGACTGGCGTCTTCTCGCTCGACGGCTGCTAGATGAGTGTAGTCCTAATGTCGAGAAGGAGATTTGGTGGGACTGGCTTCATGATTCAACACTTTTTGGTGGTTTTGCAGAATCTGAATTTAAGCGAGCCGTTGGAGTCGATAAGTTTAGAGCGCATCTTTCCTATTTCTACGGGGTGACCGTTGAACAGGCATTGTTGTTATCTGTTGAAGAGGAGATAACCCATATTCGCGTGGCCAGTGGACGGGAACTAAGTGATAGATCTTTGGAGCGGGCCCATGAACTGCTCTACGGTAATACCCGAGGTCAACTTTGGGAGGTTTTTAGTCTGGAAACCGGTGCACGACCTGCACGTACAGGTTCACGGCGCAAAGACGAACATTCACTCGCTTCGGAGGACGCCTTCACTTATTGGTTATTCAAGCTCAGGATGGAACGATCAGATCCCGCAAAAATTGCAAGTGATACACGTAAAGGCCTAGCTAAATTAGAGCGAATGCGACAAAACAATGATCGGCGAAAAATGCTTTTACATTCGGATGAACTACAAAGCCATTTGAGCAGACGGCGCGGCCATGAGAAGGTTTTGTGATTGCAATTGGGCAACCTTCGAGCTAGGGTAGAGTCTATATAGAACAGGCTTTGATGAGAAGTAGTAGCGGTGAGACAGGTTATTAGAGATCCGGTGGATGGTGAAAATCGGAACCTGTACATCTGTGAAGTCGTCTCTGAGCTGGCAATCTGAAAGCCTATGTAGTATTTAGGATTGCCCGGTGGTTCCGTTATAACTTTTAGAGAGGTTCACTGTTTGTTTAAAATGGCATAGTGGACAACGAAGGTGGTACCGCGGGCAACCCGTCCTTTGAGGAGCATTTTGGCTTTTTAAAAGGGTGGGTTTTTTTATTGTCATAAATTCTAATTTCCATGTCTTTGAGTATTTGAAAATTGAAAGACCATTTCGGTCAATTTAGGAATGCATAAGTGAAATCGATACATTTTGATGATATCCCTAAGCGATTTGATGTAAACGAGCGAGAGGCATTCTGGCGTCGCCGCTGGAATGAACTCGGGATTGAGAAGCGTGAGCATGGAGTTTCACGTGACAAATCCTTTGTGATTGATTCTCCTCCACCTACCGTAAGTGGTTCTCTGCATGTTGGTCATGTTTTTTCTTACACTCACCAGGATCTTCTGGCTCGTTACAAGAGAATGACTGGCTGGAATGTCGCTTATCCAATGGGATGGGATGACAATGGCTTACCGACTGAGCGGAGGGTTCAGAACTATTTTGGAGTTCGAGCTGAACCAAATATTCCTTATGTAGAAAATCTTGATGTTGACGCTAAAAGAGCGGAACTGGGATTGAAGAAAAATCAACAACTGGTAGTAAGTCGTCAGAACTTCATCGAGATGTGCCATGTCATTACAGAGATGGATGAGGTAGCGTTCAAGGACACCTTTCAACGGCTTGGGTATTCCATTGACTGGGTCGATGAATACGCCACGATTGATGACAAGAGTCGTCGTATTGCACAAAGAAGTTTTTTGGACCTTCATGCAAAGGGACATGTTTACCAGTTAGAGTCACCGACCATGTGGGACGTCGATTTCCAAACTGCTGTGGCTCAAGCCGAAGTGGAGGATCGTGAGAAAAATGGTGCTTATCATGACATTGAATTTGGCGTTTTCGATGATGGTGTAGCGACAGAAAGTTTTGTGGTATCTACAACTCGTCCGGAATTATTGGCCGCGTGCGTTGGTGTGACAGCCCACCCGGATGATGAACGTTATAAAAGTCTGTTTGGTAAATATGCTGTAACGCCGGGTTTCTTTTCTAAAATACCCATATTCCCAAGTGTCGAAGCAGACCCCGACAAAGGCACTGGGATATTGATGGTTTGCACATTTGGTGATCAGACAGACGTAATGTGGTGGCGTGAACAGGAGCTTGAACTCCGCCAGATCATGGCACGCAATGGACGTATCTCGGAGCGATTGTTTGGTGGAGCGAATGGCTGGTTTAGCCTGAATCCTGATCTGGCGAACATAAACTATCAGAAGATTGTCGGAAAACGCGCTCCATCGGCTAAGTCGATTATCGTAGATCTTATGCGCGATCCTGAAAATTCGGCGGTTGGAAAAGGGGCGCCGTTGCAGCGTGAACCCGAACAGATACAGCATCCTGTGCGTTATTACGAGAAGGGTGACAGCCCACTTGAATACCTTACTACTCGACAGTGGTTTGTTAGTTTGCTTGATAAGACGGACGAGTTAATTGACATGGGCAATAAGATCAAGTGGCATCCGGAATTCATGCGGAAACGATTTGAGAACTGGACTGAGAATCTGAACGTAGACTGGTGTATCTCTCGGCAGAGGTATTTTGGTGTGCCTATCCCGGTCTGGTATCCATTAGATTCCAATGCCGAGCCTATTTACGATGATGTGATCGTAGCGACAGAAAGTATGCTGCCCGTCGATCCAGAGTCAACTCCTCCGCCTGGATATAGTGAAAGCCAGCGTGGTGGTCCCGGCGGTTTTCTCGGTGAACCTGATATTTTCGACACATGGTTTACATCATCGTTATCCCCGCAGCTGGTTGCGCGCTGGGGCGAGGAAGGTGATCAGATGAGTTCTCTGTTCCCGGCTGATATACGTCCTCAAAGTCATGAAATTATTCGAACGTGGGCGTTTTACACCATCGCAAAAGCATTGTTGCATCAAGAAACTGTGCCGTGGAGGAATGTGATCATTTCTGGCTGGGTACTAGATCCTGATCGGAAAAAGATGTCAAAGTCGAAAGGCAATGTTGTAACGCCGATCGAAACTCTTGATCGTTTTGGTGCAGATGCAGTCAGATATTGGTCAGCGTCATTCAGGTTGGGTTCCGACGCGACTCATGACGAGTCAATCTTCAAAATTGGTGGCAAGTTAGTCACGAAAATTTACAATGCTGGAAAGTTTGTGCTGGCTCAGACCGCCGACGAAGGGCCGATTGTTAACGAGCTTGATCGTGCTTTTGTTGCTGAGCTTAAGGAGCTTGTAGTAGTTGCGACTCAGGCATTTGAGCGATTTGAGTTTTCAATAGCACTGCAAGAGACGGAAAAGTTTTTTTGGGGAGCATTCACTGATAATTACATTGAATTGATCAAACGCCGATCCCGATCGGAAGATGATCCTCAGGGAAGGGCGTCCGCTGTGGCTACCCTCCGTCTGGGGCTAAATGTTGTGCTAAGGCTGTTCGCTCCAGTTGTTCCGACTATTACTGATGAAGTTTGGAGTTGGGTGTTCGCTGAAGAAACAGGAGATTCGTCTATTCATCTAACCAGTTGGCCGGCGGTCGCTGAACTTGCTGCAATTCCAGCGCCGGATGTGACTGGATCTTTTGCTGCTGCATGCGATGCAATATCTGCAATCCGAAAGGCGAAGAGTGAAAGTGGTATGAGTTTGAATCGAGAGTTGTTAACTCTAGATTTGGAAGCTGATGATGCTGGACAACATGATCTTATGCTTGTACGTAAGGATGTTGCGGCTGCGGGTGGTGCCGACGATGTTGGCTTTGTACCTGGAACTCCAACGTCTGATTGGCGTTACACGGCCCATATAAAACCGTTGGAATAACCTCAGCCTACCATAGAAAAAGCGTGCATGAAGGAACTAGAATTCAAGACAAATTAAGTGTCGTTCTTCCATTTATCCCATTTTTCTAGTGTGAAATCTTTTGCTGCAAAGAATCGGTGAACAGCTGATTCTTTCATTCGAACTTCAGCACACATTTTTGCCACATCAGCAGCCATGTCTACCTCAACTCTAGTTGCGCCGTCAGCATCGCACACTAATATATCTCCAGGACAGATTTTTAGACTTGCGACCACGACTTCAATGTTTTGATCAATCATGTTGAACGGTCCATGTCCTGGAACACGTCCAGTGGCCCATAGTGGTAAACCGGCTTGTTGTATCCCGGGGACGTCTCGAGCGTTTCCATCGACCAGTGCGCCGACTGCACCAAGCGCCTTCATTTGATATGCCATGCCGTCTCCTATGATGGCACCTCTGCGAGAAGGCTTTTCTACATCTTGCTGGACTACGATCACTGGCAAATCTGCTTTTGCTATCGAGTTAAAATAGTCTATGCGGTTTGATTTGAGTTCACCGGGTTCATTTAGTGGAGCCCAAGTTGAGGTAAGTGCATATCCGACTGCAGGCCGGTTCCCAGGTGAGACGTATTCTCGGATATCAGGGTCAGTGTAATCGTTATCTTCGTGAATGTATCCACGTACAAGGATTCCTGCATTCTGAACTGTAGCGGAATCGTATTCAGCCAGTGTATCTAGTACCGATTGATTTACTGTTTTCATGATTTGAAGAGGGTTTAAACGGATTTATTGCTCAATCGGGGCAATTTCAGACTCTATTGTGAGTGAATCGCCAGGAAAAAATTCTCGCCATGGTTCGAATTGTTCAACGAAAGTGCGGCCTTCTTCCATTGATCCCAATCCTTTGACTGCGCGTCCAGGATCGTAACCGGTTGTTTTGGCAAGGGCTTCGATACCGCGTTTGGTATCACGAACTCCTCCAACAGAGAAAGTATCGCCTTCGTCATTTTCAACTATTAGATCAATTCCTTTTTTCTTCTGCTTCCAGTACAGCCTCATGTAGACGCTCTCGATCCGATTTTGGTGAAGTATTTGCTGCTCATATTCTACGGTGAACTACACCGTTATGGGCATGGTTGAGTCTGTTGAAATCTAACAATCTACAGATATAGATGCTCGCTCTAATATTTTTTAGAGGATCCAATGGAACAATATCCGAAATTAAACTTTTTTATCAGCTCCGCTTAATGTTTCGTAAGTAGAGGCAAGGCGTAGTCGAGAATAGCGTGCCCGACGTTTAACTTGGTCATTAACGGATGTAGTTGCGTATTCCCTTTGGAGTCTACGAACGTCACCCGGTTTGTGTCTGTGCCAAATCCACTTCCGGGCTCACTTATATCATTTGCAACGACGAAGGCTGCTCCTTTAGGTGCCGTTTTTGCTTTAGCGTTTTCTTCGACATTATTTGTCTCTGCAGCGAATGCAACTTTTACTAGCTTCCTACCTTGGGCAAGTGGCATGAAATCTTCAACTTCCACAAGGCTAAGTGATGTTCCTGATTGACCTTGTTTTTTTATCTTTTGATCAGAAACTTGAGCTGGAGTGAAGTCAGATATTGCAGCGGCCATGATTAGAAGATCAGCTTCAGATGAAGATGGCACAATTGCGTCGCGCATCTCTTCGACTGTCACGGCTTTTACAACCTCTACCCCTGATGGGTGAGGCAAGTCTGATGCCGTGACTAGAAGAACGTCTGCACCTCGATCGCGTGCGGCTTCGGCGATACGATGTCCCATTTTTCCTGTAGATCGATTTGAAATGAATCTGACCGGATCAATTGGTTGACGAGTGCCGCCAGCAGAAACGATGACTCGCCGGCCTGAGTAGTCGCCATGTCTCCCGATGGCTTGACGCACTAATCCTTCTAAAACATGCGTTTCTATCAACCTCCCTTTTCCCAATAATCCAGACGCTAGTCGTCCGTTGGCCGGCCCGGCGATTATTACCCCATCTTTGACAAGCGTATTTACATTTCGTTGGGTGGGTGGGCTTGCAAACATGTCAGCATCCATTGCTGGTGCAACGATGACTGGTGCCTCAGTGGCGAGTACGGTTGCGGTCAATGGGTCGTCGGCTATACCAAGGGCTAATTTTGCTATGGTATTTGCGGTGGCCGGAGCGATCAGAATACAGTCTGCTTGCAAAGCCAGGGCAATGTGATCCATGTTCAATTCAGATCGTGCTTGCCATAAGCCAGTGGTAACCGGTCGATGAGTTAGCGCTTCAAAAGTAGACGTTCCGACGAACTCAGTGGCTGAGGTCGTCATAATCACATCGACCATGGCACCCGCTTGCACCAGTTTGCTCGTCACATCTGCTGCTTTATAAGCAGCGATTGATCCTGTCACACCCAGAACGACGTTCTTACCTTCGAGAGGAGTGTGTGATATTGGTTGCATTATTGAAGTAATCTCAGGTGCCATGGTAATAGGGTCAGATTAGTTGTTATTCATTTCGTAGACGATCCTGAGACCAGTTAGCGTAAGCTCGGGGTTTATGTGGTCGAAACAGTTGGTGTGTTCACCCATTAATTTCGCCAAGCCGCCAGTTGCGACTACTCCTACCTCGTTAGGATTGTTTGGATTCAACTCAGATTTAAATCGGGTCACCATCCCTTCGATCAGCGCGGCGAATCCGTAAATAAACCCTGATTGCATGGATGCAACTGTACTTTTACCTATGACATGATCCGGAGCGATCATTTCCACACGGCGAAGTTGAGAAGTGTTACGGAACATCGCATCTGCCGCGATTTCCAGTCCTGGAGAAATCGCGCCGCCGATGTAGTCACCATCCGCAGTGATTGCGTCAAAGACGGTCGCTGTACCGATATCTACAATTATGATCGGGCCGCCGTATATTTGATGAGCAGCTACTGCATCCACGATTCGATCGGCTCCGACATCTTGAGTCCTGTCATAGTGAATGCGAATGCCAGTCCGTATGCCTGGGCCGATTACGAGCGGCTCTTTTTTTGTTAGAGATGAAAGCGTCTTGACATAATCTTCTGTGATTGGCGGTACGACCGAGCACAGGACCACGGCATCAAATGATTCTGGTTCGACGTTCTTCGATCGTAAAATAGCCTGAAGTGCCACAATATGCTCGTCGACGGTGCGTGCCTCGCGGGTTCCCAGACGCCAAGTTGCGGTAATAATCTGACCTTCAAAGGCTCCGATTGTGATGTTCGTGTTACCGATATCAACGGCAAGTAGAGAAGTCACGGTCGTTCAAGTATAAGAGTATAAGAGTGTGAGTTGTTAATGAGCGTACTGTTATCAGGTAAAGATTTTATCTCTGAGTCAACTAGATAGATATCAATTAGCTTTTTTTTGACACAAAATCCCGGTAGAAGTAGCCGAGACGATCGGATACATCCGTTGCTCGCATACTCATTTCACCCAGTTCGCTTCTTGTTATGTCAGCTGCGTGGCCATGTATGTACACAGCTAACGAAGCCATATCTAATAAGTTGTCAGGGCGCTGGGCCAGCAATCCACCTAATAGACCTGCCAACGTGTCGCCGCTTCCCCCCTTAGCCAGTCCGGAGTTGACCCACGGAGAGACTCTAAAACGACCATTTGGCGCTGCAATTATTGTGGCGGCGCCTTTAAGTACCACGATTTTTTGAAACTTTTCAGCCGCCTCGAGCGCAACTGCAACTCTGTTCTGTTGGACATCTAAACTTGAGATCCCCATTAGTCTGCCCATTTCTCCAGGATGTGGTGTTAGAACACAAGGGATTTTTAATTTATCCCACCACTGGTGAGATTCGGCGAGAATGTTCAGCGCGTCGGCGTCGATGACAACTGGAATATCATCATCGACTTGCGAAAGGAAACTCGTCACAAATTCAAAGGTGTTTCTGTTTTTACCTAGGCCCGGACCAATTACGGCTGATGTCGCGTTCTTTAGAACGTCGAGCGCTATGCTGGAGGCTTCCGAAGGATTGATATCACCGTTTTGAGAGACAGGAAGCGATTGATAAATGGCCTCAGGAACATGGCCTCCGATCACCCGATATGCGGGTTCCGGAGTCGTTACGAAAGTAAGTCCTGAACCAGATCGAGTTGCGGCCTCAGTCGCAAGCGTCACAGCCCCGAGATATTGTTGAGAGCCTCCGATGATCAACGTAGAACCAAATTGCCCCTTGTGTCCTTGATCGGGACGTGGAGGGAGCATCGACACAGCGAGATCTTTTGTTAGTAATTCCGCTTTTACTTGTGAATCAACATCTTCTGGGATACCGATATCGAGTACGATTTTTTCCCCAATTACGTTTACATCATCTAAGATTGCTGATCCGAGCTTTGGATAACCCAACATCAAAGTGACATCGGCAGGAAGCCCTGCATTATCGAACTCTCCGGAGTCTGAGTTTAATCCGGTAGGCAGATCAAGAGCGATCACGATTGCCGGAGATTCAATAGCACAAAGCAACAAAGATGAGAGTGGCTCGGCAATTGGGCGTGAAGCGCCGGTGCCTAGAACCGCGTCAATAACGAGATCGGTTGTTTGAAGCTTCGATTTAAGTGACTTAATCCCACCCTTTGACAAACCATCAACGATAGTAACTCCGCTATTCTCAGCCAAATCTCGTTTTGGGTCAGATGATTTTCTCGGAGCGCAAAGAAAGACTGTGACTCGCGCTCCCCAGGTGGATAGCAAACGACACGCGATAAGACCATCGGAACCATTGTTTCCTGATCCGATTAAAGCGACTATCCGTTTACCGTAGATATCAGGTTCCATTTTCGGTGTTTTGCGAATAGCTTCCGCAGCCGCAACACCGGCGTTTTCCATTAAGTTATCTACAGATATTCCTGATTTGGCGCAGTTTTTTTCGATGTCTTGCATTTCAGCAGCCGTTACGAGTTTCATGGCTTCCATGCATCATCATGGGCTTCGCCAACTGCTGACGCTGTCGCTAGTTCGCGTGAATGTGAGAGGCTTAGAGCGATACGAGTTATTCCCATTTTTGTAGCACGGACTTTGGCTGGCCCGTGTAAAACAATTTCGGGTGCCCTGCCTCTACTTCGGGTGATCTCGATCGATTTCCATGGCATGCCACGTACACCTGTTCCAAGTAGTTTCATGACAGCCTCTTTAGCGGCAAATCGACTGGCTAGTTGATTTGCCCGGCCTTGTGCGTAGGACTGTTCACCCTCCGTGAATACCTTAGTAAGAAATCGTTTAGGGTATCGTTCCAGTACTCCAGCGACCCTTGGAATCTCAATTAAGTCGATCCCTGTGTAAATCATGTTTCAGGTGCCTCCCGTGCATGGTTTAGTACGAAGTCGAAATGTTGCTCAAAATAATACTTGGCATAAGTATCGCTTGTAGCGGGCAATTTTAGATAGGATCTAATTTAGTCTTTAACTAAATCGGATATTTATATCAACTTAGAGGTCTCCTAATAGTGACAGCGCGCATCATTGACGGTAAAAAGATCGCTTCAAAAATCCACGATGAGGTTAAGGTAGGCGTAAGGGATTTTGAATCCAAATATGATTCAGTCCCCGGCCTGGCTGTAGTTCTTGTTGGGGATGACCCCGCATCTCATTCTTATGTGAAAGGTAAAGAAGCAGCATGTGCGAAAGTCGGAATCATGACCGAGACAATTCGATGTGAGGCTTCTATTACGCAGGCGGAATTGTTGCATACTTTGGGCAGCCTAAACAGCGATCCGAAATTCAGTGGAATTTTAGTTCAGTTGCCGCTCCCCAAGCACCTAGATGAAGATGCCGTGATTGAGGCTCTCGATCCCGCAAAAGATGTGGATGGTTTGCACCCAATCAATGCTGGATTGTTAATGCTCGGCCAGCCTCGGTTTGCACCAGCGACACCACTTGGTGTTCAGAGAATGCTGCTTGAAGAAAACGTGAATTTGAATGGTGCAAAAGTAGTGATCCTAGGACGAAGTAAACTTGTCGGTATGCCGTTGATGGCATTGTTGTTGCAAAAAGGTCCCGGAGCAAATGCGACGGTCACCGTTTGCCATACAGGTACCAAAGATATCGGGAATGAGACTCGTCAAGCTGATGTACTTATCGCAGCAGCTGGTTACCCGGGCGCTGTTACTGCGGATATGTTGAAGCGTGGAGCAATTGTGATTGATGTGGGGGTTTCGCGGGTTGAAGACGCAACTAAAAAACGCGGCTACCGCCTTAGTGGTGATGTAGAGTTCTCTGGCGCGTCTGAAGTTGCTTCGGCTATCACTCCTGTACCAGGCGGTGTAGGGCCGATGACGATTTCAATGCTTTTAGTAAATGTGCTTCAAGCTGCCAACCTGGCTGCAGCAAGGGCAGAATGCCCTAGAGGATCCAGCAATTTACGATAGAATGGCCCATCGGCCTTTTCTATCTAACAGGGGATTAAGTAGATTCTTGTGGCGTTGAAGTTACGTTTATAGCACCTGATAATTAATGGCTAGTTCCACCAAATCTAACGCAAAATCTCGGTGTCAATCCTCGAAGTCGTCCAGAAATGGAGATTCATCGGAACTGCTTAGTCAAGATTTGCCAAGTACAGTTGATCATCTTGATTTATTTAAGATGATGTATCTCATTCGTCAATTTGAAATCGCTTGTGGTGAAAACTATTCGAAGGGTTTGATACGCGGCTTCCTCCATCTTTATATAGGTCAGGAAGCAACTGGCGTTGGAGCTGTTTCGAGTCTCAGGGAAGACGACTATATCGTTAGCCACTATCGCGACCATGGTCATGCTCTTGCTCGCGGCATGGATGTCAACCGTGTAATGGCAGAGTTGTTTGGACGTGCGACAGGAACGTCTAAAGGTAAAGGCGGATCGATGCATTTGTTCGATGTTGCCAAACGCTTCATGGGTGGACATGCCATCGTTGCAGGTCAGTTGCCTCTTGCTGCTGGACTTGCTCTGGCTCAGCAGTATCAAAAGACTGACGCTTTGACTATGTGTTTTTTTGGTGATGGTTCAACCAATCAAGGCGTTTACCATGAAACGTTAAATTTGGCTGCAATATGGAAGTTGCCGCTTTTGTTTTTTCTTGAAAATAATATGTACGGGATGGGTTCTTCCATTGAGCGAGTGCGAGCTGGGGGAATTGATTTTTACCCTGGTATCGCCACCTACGGTATTCCTGCCTTGGAGGTTGACGGGATGGATGTTTTGGCAGTGAAAGAGGCAACTGATGTGGCAGTAGGGAAAATACGAAATGGTGAAGGACCTCAGTTTATTGAAGCTAAGACCTTCCGATTTGTCGGGCATTCCCTCGCCGACGGTCAGAAATATCGCAGACAGGAAGAGGTGAAAGAATGGGAAGGTAGGGATCCTGTCCTGACGTTTCCAGCAAAGTTGGTCCGAATGGGCCTGGTATCTGATAAACAGATTGCCAGAATTAAAGCGGAGGTTGACGAGACGGTGGCGAAATCCGTCGAGTTCGCGGAGCAAAGCCCAGAACCGGATCTATCTCAGATTTATAACGATGTAACGGTCTAAAAGATATGCCAGAAATACTTTTTAGAGAGGCATTAAAACGAGGCCTAGAAGAGGCGTTAGAGAACGACCCGCGAGTGTTTATGATGGGGGAGGATATTGGGGAGTATGGTGGGGCCTATGCAGTTACCGATGGTTTTTTACAGAAGTTTGGGCCAGAGCGAATCAAAGATACTCCTATTTCCGAGCAGGCGTTTGTAGGTGCTGGAATTGGAGCCGCTGCAGCTGGTTTGCGTCCTATTGTTGAGTTTATGTCGATTTCTTTCTCCCTAGTGGCGTTTGACCAGATAGTGAATATGGCTGCTAATCTTCGTTATATATCTGGGGGGCAGATTAATGTCCCGATGGTCATTAGGGCGCCTACAGGCGCAGGGGTGCAACTGGGAGCTACTCATTCACAAAGTTTTGAGACTTGGCTCGCTGAGGTGCCCGGCATAAAGGTTGTGTGTCCGTCGAATCCGTATGATGCACTTGGCTTAATGCGATCAGCCATCAAAGATGACAACCCGGTACTAGTTGCCGAGCCTGCGCTTCTTTACGGTGATAAAGGTAATGTTCCTGACGAATATTACGAGATTGAGCTTGGAAAAGCTGATGTAAGTCGCTCAGGGACTGATATTACCCTTGTGTCATATGGTTATGGTATGCGTCCGTTAAATTCTGCTGCAGATAGTCTTGAGGAACGAGGTCACTCTGTTGAAACTATTGACCTGCGTTCACTGAATCCACTTGATATTGAAACTGTTTTGACCTCAATACAGAAGACGAACAGAGTTGTACTTGTAGATAGTGCACGTCGTACTGGTGGTGTCATGGCCGAAGTTGCAGCAGAGCTCCAGCAACGAGCATACGAATGGCTTGATGGACCGATCATGCGAGTAGGTTCTGTCGATGTTCCTTGGCCTTATAACAAGGGCCTTGAACAGGAAGTCCTCACTGATGCTCAGGATGTGCTTTCAGCTGCTGCCGAAGGTTATGGACTATAGGAATTTAATGTTTGTAGTCGAATCGGGTGTTATTTGTAATCTCCTATGTGGGATTCTGAACATAATTGCGTAACACTGTGTAGTATTCCCACTAGCGAACCGTTGATTACGTGATCTCTGTTTCACTTTGATTTTTTCACCAGCTAAGACAATCTGATTACTATCCAAATTCCATACGATAGTTTTACAAATCTGATTCAATATGGCCTTACAGAATCGGTTAAGGCTGACTTCATCCAGATTTGTGCAGCGGATTCAGAACTTCGACCTGGCAGAGTAGCGCGGGTTGATGGTATATCTACTTTTGTACATGCGGATACCGGTGATTTTCGTGCTGGAAGTACTTTCGCACGAAATACTACCGATGTTGAATCTGAAATTGATCCCATTGAACCGACGGTTGGTGATTGGGTATTAGTACGACCAGGCGATAATCAAGATTCGGATGAGATTGAATTTGTTTTACCACGAATTTCCTTGTTGATTCGAAACCGATCTATGCGAGGAAGATCCGAAGGTAAATCAAATGAACAGATTCTAGCCGCTAACGTCAACACGGTTTTCATCGTGCAGGCTGCAAATAATTTTAATGTGTCAAGATTAGAACGCGAAGTCGCGCTGGTATGGTCCAGTGGAGCTGTTCCTGTGATTGTGGTTTCAAAAATAGACTTGATGCGGGAAGTGGATCCTCTTAATTTTCTGGCGCCTTTAGCGTCAGCGGCGCCTGATGTAGAGGTATTTGCAGTCAGTGGGTTGACCGGCGTAGGGATAAGTTCGCTTCGCCGCTTTATTCCAGGAGGTGAAACGGTTGCCCTTATAGGCGCATCTGGGGTTGGTAAATCTACGCTTGCGAATCAGTTGATTGGTGAAGAGATCATGGATACTGTCGGCATTCGCAAATCGGATACTCGTGGCCGCCATACGACAGTGACTAGGCAGTTGTTACCTTTGTCAGATGGGGGTGTATTGATCGATACTCCGGGTATACGCACAATTGGTCTTGTAGAAGGACGCGTAGATGCACTTACCAAAACTTTTCCAGAAATAGCGGAGTATATGGGGCGATGTAAGTTTCGCGATTGTGCCCATGAAGATGAACCGGGCTGCGCTATCACAGAGGAGATTGCTGCTGGACAATTGCAAGTTTCTCGTTTTGAATCCTATAAGCGTTTGTTCCACGAGTTGGAAGACCAGCGGGCTAATAAAGACCGGGGTATGAAAACCGATAATAGCAGGGAAGACCGAATCAAGGCGATAACAGCGCGCCAACAGTCTAGGCTTGGGAAGTAGGCTGATGGTGGTAGAACGGATCAGATCAACTGCGATCAGATCAGGGTCGCAGGATTGTTGTGTACCAACTATCCTAGGTATTGATAAATCACAGTATCAGTGTCGCATGTGTGCTCATTGATGTTGTGATCTGAGTGTTCCCGCAGGAGAGGAAATTTGATTAACGAAGTGACCATGCCCTCAATGGGCGCCGACATGACTGAAGGTACTATTGCAAAATGGCTAAAAACCGAAGGTGACCAGGTCAGCCGTGGGGACAAATTAGCTGAAATCGAGACCGATAAAACAGTTGTTGAGATGGAGGCATATGCTGATGGTGTGCTCCGTCGGATCACTGTAGAAGAAGGCTCTTTGGTGCAAGTCGGAACCGTTATTGCCTACATTGGCGATCCGGAGGATGAAATCCCTGAAGCTGTCTCGGCTCCAATAGTGGCGAAAAGTGATATGCAGTCCCCCGAACAATCTCCAACTCCTGCTTCACCCGATCCAGTAGTGGCGAAAAGTGACATCGTTACAGAGCCAACCGTAACGGTCAGTTCTGTAGGGGACGGTAGGGTTAAAGCTTCGCCGATTGCTCGCAAGATTGCTGCTGAAAAGGGTATCGATATTGCTACTGTGCCGGGTACCGGACCTGGATCTCGTATCACCAAAGCAGATGTCGAGAATTTCACTCCTTCGGCACAATTCGCCCCATCAGGTGTTAGTGCTAGTGTCGCAATTGATGGGTCTGACACCCCTCTTTCCTCTATGCGCCAGGCAATTGCTAGAGTCACGGTTCGATCGAAGACGGAATCACCTCATTATTACGTGACTCATGAAGTGAATATGGGTGCTGCAATGACTTTCCGGTCACAGTTGAATGAAGCGCTGGATGATGACG
>CAJWJL010000026.1:0-18048 GCA_913042135.1 uncultured Chloroflexota bacterium
CCGCCACCCATAAAATACCGTTATTAGATTCGATAAGAGGGACTCTATTTCGCCACCTCTTTGGTACCCCGGCTCCAACAAAAAAATCTTGAAGTTTCACATGCGGATTCATTCCTAGCGGTTGGAATCGATCTCCGTTTTTTCGGTTGCGTAATAACAGGGTTAGATTTGCAATTGCTGGCGACGCGTAGGTGACCCAAGAATTTCCTGCATTGAGTTGGCGCGGCCTGTTTCTCAGTTCGCTGGTTACGGCGAATCCACCATCAAGTTGGGTAAATCCGAAATGATTTAGGCTTGTTTCAACAATAGGTGGAGGATATGGACAATCGTCGTTGTCATTTGAGCTGAAACTGAATGAATCTTTATCGACGTGGAACGTTACCCCGTTGGGTAAATCCATAGAAGTCCCGCTGTGACCTAATAATTGAGACGCCATTTCCGATACGTGTGTTCGTTCGAGTTGCTGGGAATGCCCTGTGTGATTTCTATACCCAAGCATTAGGATCCTGCGGATTAGATAAATGGGCAGGCGATTAATTTTTGAGCGTGAATATTTGCCGTCAGAATAAGCGGCTTGCTGAAGTTCACGTCTAACGATCCAATCAACGACTTCTAAATCATCCGATACGTTTTCTGCCAATCTGGCCAGAGCATTTTTGGCGCCGGGGATAGCAGCGTCGAGAGCTGGCAAAGCATCTAGCCTGATCTTATTGCGAGTGTATTGTCTATCGCTATTGGAGGAGTCGATAACTGGTTGAATATTTCTTTGTTTGCAGTAGTTGATGATGGTTGATCGAGAAATACCTAGCAGCGGGCGCAGGATCGTTAATTTGGTGTCGGATTTAGGTAATCTAAGCGTTGAGCGGTATTCCATTCCGACTAAACCTTTCAACCCTGTTCCGCGTCCAGCATGAAGTAAAATCGTTTCGGCCTGATCATCTTTTGTATGGCCAGTTACAACACCATATGCATCGTATTCTTCAGACAGTTGCGAGAGAATCTCATATCTTAAAGTACGGCCTGCTGTTTCTATTGAAATTTTTTGCTCTTTTGAAACTTTTGGTACATTTGCAGAAGTAGCCAGGAATTCGACCCCAATAGAATCTGCAATTGTTTTAGCAGCAAGCTGATCTACTTCAGACGAGTCAAGTCGTATTTGATGGTTTACATGACAGGCGATTAGTTTGAAACATTTTTTTTCACTTAGAACTGATAACCCTGCGAGAAGGGCGGAAGAGTCTGGCCCACCGGAGAAAGCGACGATTAAAGTCGCTCGGTCAGGAATTGTTGATCGAATCAATCCCGTATTGAGGTGTTTTAAAAAATCAGGATGGTTCATCTTCAATTATGGATTGGTTTGTACGTTCTGATAGTTCCGTTACTCGTCGGATGTGTATGTTGACTATTTTTGAGCCCTCCATTTCAGCAACTTGCATTCGTAAATCGCCAAATCGAACTCGACTGCCTACAGTAGGCAGATGCTGAGCCTGTTCAAGGAAGAATCCCGCGATAGTTTCATAGTCTCCTTCTGGAATTTCTAGACCTAATTCATCGTTAGCTTCACCGATCTCGAGTCCTCCATCCAACTCGAAAGTATTTTCATTTACTGTCACGAATCGCCGGTCGGGTTTTAATCCTTCTTCTCCTGTCTTTCCGACTATTTGTTCCACCACCCGGGTGAGAGTAATGAGCCCAGCTATTCCGCCGAATTCATCCACAACCAATGAAATCTTGTGTCCCGATTCCTGCATCTCATCGAATAGATCATCGAGGCGTTTTGTTTCGGGAACAAAATGCGCCTGGCGCATCAGGTTGATCACCGGACGATTTAAATCCAGTTTTGATTCAGATATTGAGCCTAAAACATCTTTGACTGAAAATATGCCGACGACATCATCATGATCGGTGTCGAATACAGGGAATCTTGTGTGTGGTGACAATCGGTAAGAGTCCATGAATTGCCCAAATGTAGCGTCAGCGGGAACCCAGATTATTTCTGGGCGCGGCGTCATTACGTCTCGGACTTCCATCTCGCCAAATCTGAAGATGTTATCAAGCATTTCTCCAGTGTTTTCTTCAACCGTTCCCTCAGCTTCTCCCAGATCTATTAATGTTCGGAGTTCACCGGGTGTGACGATGGGGCTTGCCATAGATTCTTTCCCGCCGAACAATCGTATGATTCCTCTGGGTATTAAGGTGAATGCAAAGACTACTGGCCAACTGGCCGTCATCATAATTAGCACTACGCGCGCGGTTATCAGCGCCCATTTTTCGGCGGCTACTACTGCTAGAGTTTTTGGCGTGAGTTCACCTACGACGACGACAAATACCGTTGCAATGGCTGTGGCAACGACCGTAGATAAAATTGTGGGTTCTCCACCACCAATAGTTGAAATTGCGAGTGTAGTACCTACTGAGGCGACCATGATATTGAACAGATTGCCGACTAAAAGGATCGTACCGAAGAATTTCTCGTACTGCTCAAAAATTCGGATTACAAGTTTGGCTCGCTTGTCACCTTCTTCGCTGCGGTGCTCAATTTTATATCGACTCGAGCCCAGAACTGCTGCTTCAGTAGCGCTGATAAATGCACTACCTAACAAGCCGATCAGAATAATTAGTAAAGATATGGTCACTTGATTCTCAGGGCGGAACGCTTAAACAAAATAACGCTCTATTTCCGTATCAAGTTTATCTGTCAATTACCACTGGGATGCAAATTGCGATTTTTTATCACCCTGTATTTGTGTCAATGGGTGTTTAGGTATCGGGGGTCAAGCGATCTTATTTTTGAGTCGGAGCTTCGGTGATTGTGCTCTCTGGATTTGTCTTGGCGTCCTGCTCGTTTCTGATAGTAGTTTCAATTTGATTTCGGATATCAGTGTTTGTCTTTAGAAATTGGCGTGAAGCTTCTCGTCCTTGACCAAGACGAACATTATCGTAAGAGTAGAATGATCCACTTTTTCTTATGGTGCCATTTTCGACACCTAGGTCGAGTAAACTACCCTCTTTGCTGATACCGGATTTGAACATAATTTCCAATTCAGCTTTTCGGAACGGAGCTGCGACTTTGTTCTTTACAACTCTTGCACGTACGCGATTACCGATAATGTCTTGTCCGACCTTAACAGCTTCAACTCGTCGAAGGTCAATGCGAACGGAACTGTAAAATTTTAATGCTCGTCCGCCTGGTGTTACCTCTGGATTACCAAAAACCACTCCAACTTTTTCTCGTAATTGGTTGATGAAAACACAAACAGTTTCTGTTTTGTGGATTATTCCAGTCAACTTTCGGAGCGCTTGCGACATAATGCGGGCCTGTAGCCCGATTTGCATATCTCCCATATCCCCTTCCAGTTCAGCCGCAGGAACAAGCGCGGCGACACTATCGACAACGATGATGTCAAGCGCCCCGCTTCGTATGAGATATTCTGTAATTTCTAGAGCCTGTTCTGCTGAATCAGGCTGGGAAATGAGGAGCTTGTCGACATCGACTCCTATCAGTCGGGCATAAGCTGGATCCATAGCATGTTCAACGTCTATAAAAGCAGCCTGACCACCGGCGGCTTGTGCTTCAGCAATTGCCGACATTGCTAGTGTGGTTTTACCAGCGGATTCCGCCCCGAAGATTTCAACAATGCGACCACGAGGCAGCCCACCTATCCCTAATGCCAAGTCCAGTGCTATAGATCCAGTCGGAATTGATCTCACAGCGTTGTCTGAGGATGAGTCTCCCAGTCGCATGACAGCGCCCCTGCCAAATGCTTTTTCGATTTGTGCGAGGGCTAACTCGAGAGTCTTATCCCGATCGCTACTTGTTCCGTTAACCTGGACTTTCGGCAGTGCTTTTTTTACAGCCAACGTTGCTCTTCTTTCTGTCCGAACTGTCTTTTGATATGTCGGAGGGGGATCCGGAATTAGGATGAGATTAGCACAAGTGTTCTAATACTGCAATGCACTCTTGGCATAACAATAACTCTCTCCCATACAGATATGTGTATTGCAATTTAAGTATTGGCTAAAAATTAAGAGGTGGATGGACGTGCCCCAAGCGTCATAGGAATTGCAATTTCCTCACCATCTCTGAATACACCTACGATGATCTCCTCACCAGGTTTGGTATTCAAAGCTAAATACCCGATAAGGTCATCCATCGATTTCATAGGAATCGAATTGATTGAAACTATTACATCGCCATCGAAGTTTAAGGAGCCTGTCAGGCTTGAATCACTTTGAATACCAGCTAAATCTGCTGGACCATCTACAGCTGTGCGATTTACATATGCACCGAGGATATCATTTGGGAGATTTGCCTTTTCACGCAGCAAAATGTTTACTTCATTGCCGCTAATACCCATCAATGGATACGAGTGTTGTCCGTCATTAATCAGAGATGGCACCACCCGTTTTACAAGATCGACTGGTACTGCGAAACCAACACCTGAACTTTGTCGGGAGCTACTTTTGATTTGAGTGTTGACTCCAATCACCGCCCCGTTCATATCCAGCAGTGGACCGCCAGAGTTCCCTGGGTTAATTGCTGCGTCAGTCTGCACGACGGCTGGAATACTGTAAGACGAGAATCCACTGGAAAGTGTTCGTGTCACAGCACTAACGATTCCCGTTGTCATAGTGAATTCTTCGCCGAAGGGATTTCCTAAAGCTATTGCCATCTCACCTGGGCGTGTTTCTGAAGAATTACCCATTGGCAGTGGAATTAACTCATGGTCAATATCATTGATTTTGATCACCGCAAGATCTGAATCGGGATCCCATGCTACGACCTCAGCACGATATTCCCGACCGTTGAAGAATTTTACGGATAGGGAGGTGGTGCTTTGGATTGCGGATTGGATCACGTGGTAATTCGTTACTAAATGTCCTTCTGTATCCCATACGAAGCCGGATCCTGAACCAGCGCCCATTTGCGTGTTGGCTGTGATGAAAACAACTGATTCAACGCTTGTTTCATATAGATTTGCCAGGTGTTCTGCTTGCGCTGCCACGATCGCGGCAGGTGCAAGTTCTTCGACAATGGGTTGTGGTAGAGCATCTCCAAGTGGCTTGTCCTCTGGTTGATCGGTTAAAGCTACTGAAGTGGTTGTGATGGCGGTGGCTGTCGGGACGATTTCACTTGAGGTAATAGTGCTTTGGGACGATGAATCCGCTGTATCGTTAACCTCTGGTGAAATTGTAGTTTGAGAAGATGGAGTGGCGGCACCTGTATGGTTTGAGGTTTGTTCCGCGTCCGGGTTGGTTATCTCGACGTTTGAAACGATCGGGTCGTTAGCGCTCATGCAAGCCGAACCGACTATTACTAGGATGAAAATGCTGCTGAGATACCGGGCGTTTATTTTTTGCAACGTGCTTATCATTTTTTAGTGTGCCAATTCAGACATTAAGTTGAGTTTTATGAAATTACTTTTGTCCAGAATATAAAGAGAATGTGGAGTAAGTTTGTGGGTTTTTGCTAATTCGTCATCGAACTGCTTTAAGATCGAATAACTTTACTTTCGATGAACGCTCATCGAAACTTATGGATTAATGTTGCCACGCTGATGCAATTGGTAGCCGACGATCTCGACCGAATGCTAGCCCTGTGATTTTCACGCCGGGAGGGGCTTGCCTTCGTTTGTATTCATTTTTGTCTATTAGTTGAACAATGCGACGTACGACTGTCTCGACGTTATCATCAGTTCCGATTTTTCGTTCTTTTTGGATAATCAGATCAGGCGACAGGCGTTCTTCTATATACATGTGAATAATTCGATCGAGCTGATCATATGGTGGAAGAGAATCTTCATCCAATTGGTCAGGTCGGAGCTCCGCGCTCGGTGGCTTGTCAATTGTTTCTTGTGGAATTGGAGATCCGGGACCGTGGGCATTTCGGTGTTCGCATAATTCGTACACCAGTGTCTTGGGCACGTCTTTGATGACGGCATATGCGCCGGCCATGTCACCGTAGAGAGTTGCGTAGCCTGTTGCCATCTCTGACTTGTTGCCAGTTGAGAGAACCAGCCAGTTGAATTTATTGGCGATAGACATCATGAGATTTCCGCGAATTCGTGACTGAGTATTTTCTTCTGACAATCCAGGTTCGGTACCCTTGAATGTATCGCTCAGCATTCCTTCAAATGCACCATGACCTGGTTCTATCGGGATCGTCCATAGTTCGACGTTGAGTTGAGAACATAACTGTTGTGCGTCCGTGATGCTTCCTTCTGAGGAAAAGCGCGAAGGCAAAGCCACTCCAATGACGTTTTCAGGGCCGATTGCATCGGTGGCGATGGTAGTGACCAAAGCAGAGTCGATTCCGCCCGATACAGCGATGATTACTTTTTTGAAACCAGTCTTTTTTAAGTAGTCGCGAGTTCCAATAATTAGTGCCTGATACACACTTTCGAGTTTACCTAAATGACTGATGGGCAGTTGAGGTAGGTTTGATAGTTTTTGTTGCGGTTTTATTGTTGGGATTTCTACGGTTGACGATTTGCCAACCTGAGAAAGTCTTTCATGAAAATTTGTGTAGTTTTGTTGGAGTGAAACAGGGATTTCTCGGAGTTTTATTTTTATGTCTGCTACAAGCAACGATTCTTCAAATCTTGGAGAGTTACTTATCAGTTTGCCATTCGGGTCAAACAACATGCTCCCTCCATCGAATACAAGCTCGTCCTGTCCGCCAATTTGGTTGGTGTAGAGCGTGTAAATATGATTTCGTCGTGAGAGGTCACTGACGATTTTTTCTCGATGTCGATGTTTTCCGAGTTGATACGGTGAGGAGTTTAAATTAATGATTATCTGGGCTCCTGCCTCGCGTTGAACCTCTGAAGGTCCAATCGGCTCCCAAATGTCTTCGCAGATATTGATACCTACTTTAATTCCGCGTATTGAAATGATCGAACACTCATTTCCCGGAGTGAAGTAGCGGCGTTCGTCAAAAACACCATAGTTTGGGAGGTGAATTTTACGATATGTGGTGACGATTTTTCCTTGATGGAGTACAGCAGCTGAATTGAACAACTTGCCATCTTCAGAATCGACGAAACCCACAAGCGCAACGATGTCTTTAACTTTGGCTGCTATGCGGCGAAGAGCTACTTTATTTGCTTCTATGAAATTATCGTAAAGAACCAGATCTTCGGGCGGATAGCCGGTAATGGTTAGCTCAGGGAAAGCTATTAATTCAGCCTGTTGGAGCTGAGCGAGCTTGATCCATTTTTCAATGAGTTGTGAGTTACCGTCGATATCACCAACCGTGGTGTTAACTTGGGCGGCCGCAACTCGAATTGCAGTGGTCGAAACCGAATTAACTGTGTCCGAAGTCATATCAATTCGATTGTATCGTCCATTTTATTTGCCTTAATGCTGCATTGCAGTTAGTACTGGTGGTCGAGCGTAGCCTCTAACCGTTGGCAGGTTAGTTTGACCGGACAGGAAAATGTCGATTTGTCTGGCTGTGCGACGCCCACTGGCTATTGCGTGGACCACCAGTGATTGACCTCGTTGCATATCTCCACAGGCGAACACTTTCGCCAAATTTGTTTGCATGGATCCATTTGCGGCGACATTACCTCGTGAATCGTAGTCGACCCCGAGTGCATCGAGTAAACCATCGTGTTGTGGGTGTATGAATCCCATAGCTAGAAATACTGCGTCGGCTTCGATTGTAAATTCACTGCCTGGAATTTCTTTCATATTCAAACGGCCAAGTGCTTCGCCTTCTAACCATTCAACCCGCACACATTCCAAATATTTTACGTTGTTATCTTCATTTCCTATGAATCGTTTTGTGAGTACATTGAAATCTCTGTCTCCTCCTTCTTCGTGGGCACTAGAAGTGCGGAAGATCGTAGGCCATTGTGGCCACGGGTTCGTTTCTATACGTGACTCCGATGGTCGAGGCAATATTTCCATTTGGACTATGTTGCTCGCCCCCTGTCGGTGTGATGTTCCTAGGCAGTCGGCTCCGGTATCGCCACCGCCGATGATCACGACTTTTTTGTCCTTGACATCAATGATTTTCTCGGGAGGGAATTCTTCGCCTTTTAACTTTCGGTTCTGTTGTGTAAGGAATTCCATCGCAAAATGCACACCTTTGAGTTCGCGCCCTTCAACCGGGAGATCGCGCGGTACAGTTGAGCCTCCAGATAGGCATATAGCGTCATAATCGGTTAGCAATTCATCACGTGTGATATCTATTCCCACATCGGTGTTCACTTGAAAGTCGACACCTTCTTGACGCATTTGTTCAATGCGTCGATCTACGATTTTTTTCTCTAGCTTGAACTCTGGAATACCAAGAGTAAGCAGGCCACCAATATATTCGTTTCGTTCGAATACCGTTACTGTGTGTCCTGATCGTGCTAGTTGCTGAGCAGCCGCCAGACCTGCCGGTCCCGACCCTACCACGGCAATTTTTTTACCGCTTTTTGTTGAAGCTGGTTCTGGCTTGATCCAACCTTGTTCCCAGGCGTGATCCCCAATTTGCTTTTCAATCATTTCTATCGTGACGGGTTCGGAATTAAGCGACAGAGTGCAAGATGCCTCGCATGGTGCTGGGCAAATTCGACCGGTGAATTCCGGGAAGTTATTTGTCGCGTGCAACAATTGGATTGCTTCTTTCCAATTACCTTGATATATCAAGTCGTTGAACTCAGGAATTAAGTTTCCAAGAGGGCATCCACTATTGCAAAATGGCACGCCGCAATCCATACAGCGGCCAGCTTGTTTACGGGCATCCGAGTCGTCCCACTTTAAATAGACTTCTTGCCAGTCGGCAATCCGGTCGTTTTTATTTCGGCGTTTAGGAGTTATGCGGCCGGTTTCCATGAAACCAGTGACTTTACCCATGACTGCCGATTCCTTCTTTAGAGATCATATTATTTTGATTGGTTACTTTTTTCGCTTGTTCCTCGATGATACGCGCGTAGTCTCTTGGTAATACCTTCTTGAATTTTTTCACAGCGTTATCCCAATCCGTGAGTAATGCTGTACCGACCTCGCTCTCAGTGTATTTGACATGATTACTGATTATTCGCTTGAGTTCTAGGTCATCTTCGGAGTCAGTGACTACACTAAACAGATCTGCCATTGAATCATTAAATTTCCCTTCGAAAGACTGGTCGGGGTCGAAAACGAAGGCGATGCCACCGCTCATACCGGCACCAAAATTGCGGCCGGTAGGCCCAAGTATGACTACATGGCCGCCGGTCATGTATTCGCAGCCATGATCCCCAATTCCTTCAACAACTGCTGTTGCTGCTGAATTTCTGACAGCGAATCGTTCCCCAGCCATTCCATTGATATAAGCTTCACCGCCAGTTGAACCATATAAGGCGACGTTTCCAATGATGATGTTTTTTTCTGCTTTATAACAGCTACCTTTTGGTGGTGTGACTATGAGTCTGCCGCCTGAAAGTCCCTTGCCAAAATAATCATTTGCGTCACCCTCAACTCTGAGAGTAATTCCTTTCACAACCCAGGCTCCAAAACTTTGCCCGGCTGAGCCCTGAAATGTGAAATTAATTGAATTGTCGGCTAGGCCGTTTTCACCTGTTTTCTTGGTTATTACGCTGCTGAGGGCCGCTCCGGTAGTTCGATTAGCGTTACTAATCGGTAAGGTTTTAGAAACGGTTTTTTCCTTGTCTATTGCTTCTTTCGCAAGTTCAACCAGTTCATTATCTAGGGCCTTATCTAGCCCATGATCCTGTAATTTTTGCTGATATGGATGATCTGCTGGCAAGACCTCTGGCATCATCAGTATGGGTGATAGATCGAGGGTTCTAGCTTTCCAGTGATTAATGTTGCTCCGGACTTTAAGTTTGTCGACTCTGCCAATCATTTCATTCACTGTTCGAAAACCCATCTTTGCCATATGTTCGCGAAGGCCTTCTGCAAGAAACATGAAATAATTGACTACGGCGTCTGGAGTGCCAGCGAATTTTTTACGGAGCTCAGGATTTTGAGTTGCTACTCCTACTGAGCAAGTATTTAAATGGCATTTTCGCAACATGATGCAACCCATAGAGATTAAAGCTCCAGTTGCGATGCCCCACTCTTCAGCTCCGAGCAGAGCACCAATAAGTACATCGAGGGATGTTTTCATCTGTCCATCCGTCTGTACCACTATCCGATCGCGCAGACCATTGGCCACTAACACTTGTTGAGTTTCCGCCAGTCCTAGTTCCCATGGAAGACCTGCATGTTGGATTGAGCTAAGAGGGGAAGCTCCAGTGCCGCCAGAATTGCCTGAAATAAGAACTACATCTCCCTTGGCCTTGGCCACTCCTGCGGCAATGATTCCAACCCCTGCAACGGCGACAAGTTTCACGTGGATACGTGAGTCAGGATTAACATTTTTTAGGTCATGAATAAGTTGAGCTAGGTCTTCGATTGAGTAGATGTCATGATGCGGCGGAGGTGATATGAGTTCGACCCCTGGGGTCGTTTTTCTAATGGAGGCGATGTATTCAGAGATCTTACGGCCCGGAATTTCCCCTCCTTCACCGGGCTTTGCACCCTGTGCCATTTTTATTTGCAAGTCTTTTGCATTTACCAGGTAATTGGTGGTGACACCAAATCTTCCAGACGCAACTTGTTTTACCGCGCTAGACCTTGAATCGCCGTTAGGATCTGGTGTAAATCGTGTGGGATCTTCACCGCCCTCACCTGTATTTGAACGAGCGTTGATTCGATTTGTAGCTATGGCTAATGTTTCATGTGCTTCACGACTTATGGAGCCAAGAGAAATTGCACCGGTTGCAAATCGTTCAGCGATTACCGATGCCGGTTCGACTTCGTCAAGTGGAACGCCTTCGCTGTATATCGGCTCGAGCATATTTCGAATTGTAATGTGCTCTTCACCCTCTTCATTTGACGCAGCTTCGAACTGTCGAAACACATTGTCATCGTTACGGGTAACGGCCTCTTGCAATAGCGCTATTGTCTCAGGGTTCCACATGTGGCGTTCACCTGTAGATCGCCATAGGTAGAGCCCCCCCAAGTCTAATTTCAGGTTAGACGGAATATTGTCCGGTGAGTAGGCTCGGGAGTGGTTAGCCAAGATGTCAAAAGCAATTTCATCAGTACCGATGCCGCTGATGCGCGAAACTGTCCACGTGAAGTACTCGTCGATAAGTGCTTGCGATAGACCTAGTGCTTCAAAAACCTGTGCTCCGATGTAGCCTTGAAGGGTAGAAATACCCATTTTGGCCATTGTCTTCACTACCCCTTCTTCGACAGCGTGACAGAAATTTTCTTCAGCTTCTTCTTGTGGTGGGATTTTTTCCTCAGCAGTTGGGCTTAGTTGTAAACCAGCAATCGTTTCGAAAGCCAGGTAAGGGTTAATAGCCGATGCCCCATAACCAAATAAAGTTGCGAAGTGGTGTACTTCGCGAGGTTCACCTGATTCGATAATAATGTCTGCCTGTGCGCGGTTACGTTCTCGTATTAAATGATGGTGGACTGCACCAGTTGCCAGCAGGGACGGGATATAGGCATTGTCTTGATTGACTTCTCTGTCGGAAAGGATCAGCAGCGTGTACTCATCTTCTATCGCCTCACTGGCCTCTTGCCGTATGCGATTTAGAGCGTAGTCTAAGCCTTTTGCGCCCTCGGCCGCTTTAAAACAGGTTGATATGGTTTTTGCTTTTACTCCAGGTTTATCTGATGCCTTAATTTTTGCCAAATCGGAATTTCTTAAAATCGGTTGATCGATTCTCAATGTACGGCAGTGCAGTGGGGTGGTTTCGAAGATGTTCAGGCGTCGGCCGGCTGGTACTGCAAATTGTGTGACTAGTTTTTCCCGAATCGCATCAAGTGGGGGATTCGAAACCTGCGCAAATGCCTGTTTGAAGTAAGAGAACAGGCTTTGCGGCTTGTCCGAAAGGACAGCCAACGGGGCGTCATCGCCCATCGACCCTTGGGGTTGGTGCCCGGTGATTGCCATCGGGCTAATCAGCATGTGAAGATCTTCACGTGAGTAACCAAAAGCCATTTGTCGGTTTATTAGATTCTCCATATTGACTTCTGGGACATTTTTAGCCGCAGGTAGTGATTTAACGGTTATACGGTTTTCCTGTAGCCATTGTCCGTAAGGGTTTTGCGTGGCTATTCGTTCAATAACTTCTTGTGGTTTGATAATTTTCTGCTGCTTGAAATCGATCAGGAACATACGACCGGGTTCAAGACGTGATCGATATTTGATTCTTTCAGGTTCGATATTAAGTACGCCGGTCTCTGATGCCATCACGAGTAAATCATCGTTAGTTACCCAGTATCGGAATGGGCGTAGACCATTGCGGTCTAGTACAGCACCGACAGCATCGCCATCGGTGAACACGATCATCGCTGGACCATCCCAAGGCTCCATAATATTGCCGTGAAATTCGTAGAAATCTTTAACTTCTTCCGACATGGATTCGTGCCCGTACCATGCGGCGGGCATTAACATCGCTGCTGTGTGTTCGACCGATCTGCCCGTCATTCGAAGTAGCTCAAATACATTGTCCAGAGACGCTGTATCTGAAGGATCATCTGATTCACAAATTGGTGTTAACTGATCGATCTTGTCGCCAAACAATGGTGATTCAAGTGAACGTTCTCTTGCTTGCATCCAGTTCCTGTTTCCTCGCACGGTGTTGATTTCACCATTGTGGGCGAGCATCCGGTATGGATGAGCTAACTTCCAAGAACCAAGCGTATTGGTCGAGAAACGGGAGTGTACGATGCCAAATGCACTCATCATGCTTTGGTCTTCTAGATCTAAATAGAACTGGCTTAGTTGATCGACAAGCAGCATGCCTTTGTATATCAATGTACGTGATGACCACGAACACACATAAAATTCACGGAGAAGCGTTTTCCGTGTTTCTGGATCAGTATCGGAATTGAGCAACTGTTTTTCAGCGGATTTTCTAGCTAAGTACAAGGTACGTTCAAAATCATCCCCGCTGACGTCATCTGGTGCGGAAACAAATAACTGGGCGATTTTTGGCATGATAGAACGAGCTGATAGACCGATTACGTTGGGTTCAACAGGAACCTCTCGCCAGCCGAGAATGGCCATACCGTTGTCGTTGGATCTTTTTTCTAATGTAGCGCGTACGACAGTGTTCAGATGGTCATCATTTGGCAAAAAACACATTGCAACCGCATACCGGCCTTCGCTTGGTAAATTGATGCCTTCTTGCAGGGCAATTTTTCGCATAAAAGCATCGGGCATTTGGATAGTGATACCGGCTCCATCACCTGTCATTGGATCAGCGCCGGCCGCTCCGCGATGTCCGAGATTTACTAATACCTCAAGTGCCTGGTCGATTATGGCGCGCGATCGTGAGCCCTTGACGTTTGCGACCATGCCGACTCCGCATGCATCGTGTTCCAACTCAGGGACGTATAGTCCGCGTTCAGCGATTTCTGTGAAATCCGGCAAAGCCATATCGGATTTGGGATTCCAAGTATTCTGAGCGGCGGTCATATTACTCCTAGCGTCGTGGTGAAATTAATAGGGGGCGACGGTTTTCTACAGGTGTCGGTATCTGGTTATTTCGTAGTCGGTCACGTTGTTGTTGAATTGTCGCCATTCGAGTCGCTTGTTTTCGAGAAAGTTATCCATAACGGTTGCGCCTAGTGCTTTTTCAAGCAACTCGCTTCCCTCTGCTAGGCGGATTGCTTCGTCAAGCGTTCGAGGTAGTTTCGCTATTCCGCTATCTTCCAGCTCAGAATCTGTCATTTTATAGACATTAGCCTCTATTGGATTAGGTAGTGGCATCTTTTTTGTGATGCCATCTAGTCCTGCTGCAAGTAGGGCTGAGAATAATAAATAAGGGTTTGCCGCAGGATCGGGTGCACGATATTCAACCCGAACACCATCTTCCCGACCTGGTCTATATGTTGGTACGCGAATCAAATCGCCGAAGCTAACCGTTGTCCATGAAGCGAAAAGGGGAGCTTCTAATCCTGGTAAAAGCCGTTTATAGGAATTTACCCATTGGTTTGTAACTACGCATATTTCTGCAGCATGTCGGATCAGGCCAGCAATGAAATGCCGCCCTAAGTCTGAAAGATTTAGATCCGCTGTGTCGTCGAAGAAGGCGTTTTTATCGCCATTGAAAAGTGACATGTGGGTATGCATTCCAGAACCGTGGCGATCACCGAAAGGTCTCGGCATAAATGTGGCGTAGCTGCCAGATGGGACAGCAAGTTCTTTAGCGATGACTTTAAATGTGATTATTGAATCTGCCATCGTCAGGGCGTTCATGTGCCGCAGATCGATTTCATGCTGTCCGACGCCGACTTCGTGGTGACTGTGTTTTACAGGGATTCCCATTTTTTCAAGTGTTAGAACCGTTTCACGTCGCAAGTCCCCCCCTGCGCCATCAAGTGTGGTTTGATCAAAATATCCACTATGATCACTCCGGACCTCTTCATCTAGATTTTCCATGTCGTAGTAATACTCAATTTCAGGCGCCACGTAGAAGGTGAGACCCATTGCGGAGGCTTGTGCCATATTTCGACGCAGTATTTGTCGGCCATCTGCTGCAGATGGCTGACCTATGGGTGTTTCGATATCGCAGAAAACTCTCGCAACAGCATCCTTGCTGGGGCGCCAGGGCAGCACTTGGAAGGTTGAAGGATCCGGCATCGCGACCATATCGGACTCATCTGCACGGGTAAGTCCCTCGACTGAGGCACCATCGAAGCTGGCGCCGTTCCGCAGCACGCCTTCGAGTTCATCGACAGTAATTGCGAACCCCTTGAGAGTTCCTAAGATGTCAGTGAACCAAAGGCGTATGAACTTGACATCATTCTCGCGCGCTGACAGCAGCACATACTTTATGGCCTCTTCATCGATGTTTTTTTTATGTTTTTCTGTGTTATGTGACATGGTTCTGAAATTGCAGGTGAGTAATGTGTTTAAGCTTGATCTGCACGAGCGATATCCAAAAGGGTGGATATTGAGTATTCAAAAATGTTTCCTTCTTGTCAATTAATCTTTTGAAGTGACTTTTAGCCTTTATCAATGATCTCGAAGTTGTTTTCGTTGTATTTGGGTACTCTCTGGGTCTTAGCATCAAATTGTGGGATTGAACTTCGAAGAGTTTTCTCGAGATGGTTCGGGTGATTTATCCGCTGCGCGAAAACGGTATCCGACGTTCCATTGTGTTTCGATAAAGTGATTCGAAACATCATTTATTTTGCTGCGCAAGCGCCTAACGTGTACATCGACAGTCCTAGTTCCACCAAAGTAGTCATATTCCCAAACACTCCGCAGAAGTGATTCTCGAGTAAATACTCGGCCTGGATTTGATGCTAAGTATTTGAGAAGCTCATATTCTTTATAGGTCAAGTCGACCTTGAGGCCTTTGAGTGTTACCTCATATCTGTCGCAATCAATTACTAGATCGCCTCGGGTGATGGTATTAGAGGTTTCGCGCGGTGCGTTCCTTAATATTGCTAATCTAAGACGCAGACTTACCTCTTCAGGTGTACATGGTTGGAAACAGACTTCTATTTGCGCCCGTGACGTTGTAATACCGTCTAGTGACAAGAGTGGCATTATTACCACTACCGGTAACCCTGCATCTGCCGCAGTGTTGACTAGACCTGAAAGTCCACTAAGCCCGGCTCCGGCTGCCCAAATTAGGGCACATTGGACGCCTGAATCAAGCTTGTCTTTATTTGTTTCAGATGTGAAATTGATGAATCTCAGAGAAGGATCGAGAACACTTAAAGACGTGACTAAACGTAAAGACTCTGGATTTGCAAAGCCGAAGAGGGCTATTGAATTCAATTAATTGGACCGGGATTCAATCGCATAGACTTTTCTACCACGTTTCATAGTGTCGTAACCATCCATCGTTGTCTTCAATCTCTATCGTTGTAGTAATGAAGCAGCCTAGGTTATTAGTTTGTGGTGAATTTCACAACCTTTTCTAAATGAAAGGTGTGTTGCGCAAAATTAAGTAGCTATTTTGTTTTAAATTCTCGTTGACTTGCAAACATGTTCGTTCGTATAATCGCTGTTCGTGGCCTGATCAATTCCGGTTGGGCCTGTTTTATTGTGACCTTTTTTGGAGTAAATCGTGCCCACTATTAATCAACTCGTGCGTAAGTCGCGCAAGTTGAAGCGGCGTAAGCCGAGGACACCTGCTCTTCGTTTTGCATTCAATTCGTTTGTTAGTCAACAGGTTGAGTTGAAAAAAGGGAGTCCCCAAAAACGAGGGGTTTGTTTACAGGTTCGAACTATCACTCCAAAGAAGCCAAATTCCGCTCTGCGCAAAGTGGCTCGTGTTCGACTGAGTAATGGTATGGAAGTTACTGCTTACATTCCTGGTGAAGGACACAACTTGCAAGAGCACTCTGTAGTGCTTATTAGAGGTGGCAAGGTTCCAGATCTGCCTGGTGTCAGGTACCACATTGTTCGTGGGACTCTTGACACATCAGGAGTAGAAGACCGCAAACGTGGTCGAAGTAAATACGGTGCAACGAAAACCTAATCTTTAACCAAGCAATCGCCTTTGCTAAAAAATGACCGTCTCCTTTTACGTACGTAGGATGTACGGTTTGGCAAAGACAATATTGAATATCTAACGGTAACGAAAGTAACATCATGGCACGTAGACGTCGCGCTCAGCGCCGCCAAATAGCCCCCGATCCGCAATACGGTAGCGTGGAGCTCACACGATTCATAAACCGCTTGATGGTAGGCGGCAAGAAGTCGGTCGCCCAACGTGCTATGTATGACGCGCTCGATAAGTTGGAAAAAGAAACTGATCGTCCGGGTCTAGAGGTATTTGAGCAGGCTATACGTAACGCAATGCCTGCACTCGAAGTGAAACCTCGCCGTGTTGGTGGTGCAACTTATCAGGTTCCTGTTGAAGTACGCCCCGAACGTAGAGGTGCGCTGGCGCAGCGATGGTTGATAGCGGCAGCGCGGGAACGATCGGGCAGGCCTATAGCGGATCGACTATATGCAGAAATACTTGAGGCGTCACGCGGCACTGGTGTCGCTGTGAGGCGGCGTGAGGATCTTCACAGAATGGCGGAAGCCAACCGGGCTTTCGTCCACTATCGCTGGTAGGGACCAGCATAAATTAATCAGCCGCAAAACCGCTTTGATGACATGTTCACAGGGACGGAATGGATGGCAAACAGCATGACTACTACATCTGCAAAGAAAACTGACCTGAAGAAGGTCCGAAATATAGGTTTTATAGCTCACATCGACGCGGGTAAGACTACCGTGACGGAACGCGTGCTTTTTTTTACTGGCGAAACTTACAAAATCGGTAATATCGATGAAGGTACTACCGTTATGGATTTCATGTCCCTTGAACGAGAACGTGGAATAACCATCGGGTCGGCAGCGACTAACGCCCAATGGAACGGCCATCAAGTTAATATCATCGATACTCCAGGGCACGTTGACTTTACAGCTGAAGTAGAACGTAGCTTACGGGTGCTCGACGGTGGCGTTGTAGTTCTTGAATCAGTTTCCGGCGTCCAGCCTCAATCAGAGACCGTATGGCGACAGGCAGATACATACAAAGTACCTCGTCTGATTTTCGTAAACAAAATGGATAGGCTTGGTGCTAATTTCAATTATGCCGTGCAAACGGTTCATGACCGTTTGGGTGCCAACGCAGTCCCTATTCAGATCCCCATGGGCGCTGAATCTGAATTTCATGGGTTGATTGATCTCGTTGCTCGTAAGGCCTATTCTTACGAGACGCCAGAAGCTATTGAGCATGTCATCACCGAAATACCCGATGAGTATGTGGAAATTGCAACGGCGGCTCGGCAAAATCTTATCGAAAAGGTCGCTGAGACAGATGACGAGTTGATGTTGAAGTTCCTTGAGGAAGAGGAAATTTCGGACGAAGAATTAAAAATCGCACTTCGTCGTGCAACAATTGACCTTAAGATATTTCCTGTATGTGTAGGATCTGCGCTTAGGCATCGTGGAGTGCACCCTTTACTGGATGCGGTTATTGATTACCTTCCGTCTCCGATTGATGTTCAGGGGATCAAAGGTGTTGACCCCGT
>CAJWJL010000027.1:0-17714 GCA_913042135.1 uncultured Chloroflexota bacterium
TAATAGCCAAACACACGGTTATAACCGATTTTCAGGCTTTTAATACCTGTCGAAGCCCGATGTTCTTCCTCAAGCGCAGCGATACTGGACCGGGCATCTCCCGAAAGCGATCTAGCTTCATCCAAATCTCTGTCAAATCCCTCACGAATGGCGGATCCTTCTCCGACCGTTAATGAAGGATCGTCGGATATAGCGGATTCGAGTAATTCTACCGCTGTAGTTGAGGAATGCAATCGACCAATCACCGCACCACCAGGGAGAAGTTCTTTCGGTAAGACAGTTATCAAACTAGGAATAACAATTAACCCTGTTCGAATAGAAGCCAGATCCCGAGGGTTAGCACTATTAGTCCTGACCCGATTTACAAGCCGTTCAAGGTCAGGAATTTTCCTCAAAAACTCCTGAACCTTCATCCGAGCACTCGAATTATCGGAAAAGAGGGCTACGGCACCCTGCCGGTTCCGTATCTCAGCAACATCAAGCAAAGGACGAGTAAGCCACCCCTTGAGAGTCCTAGCGCCCATGGCGGTCTTGGTGTGATTCACTGTCCTATAAAGGGTCGGAGCCATCGATTTACCCGTAGCTGAATCGAATACTTCCAAATCACGTAAAGCTTTGGCGTCTAACCGCATATACGAATTAATCGACTCCGTACGAAGTGAGGTTAACTGCGGGATCGTTCCAAACTGTGTTTCACTCACGAAATCAAGTACAGCTGAAGCCGCAACAATCGCCAGCGGCATGTTTGAACAGCCAAATGCTTCGAGTGTAGTCGCTCCAAAGTGATCTAATAAATGTGCACTCGAAAGTTCTGAATCAAGCTGAATTTCATCTAACGGACGAACTACAGTGGAAGAAGATTTACCTGAACGAAACAGGTCTGTAGCTACTGAATCAGCAATTAATTCAGCAGGGTTTAGCCGATGGAGTTCATCTTTTAAATCCGAAGCCTTGAATTCCCCTGTAATAAATTCGCTGGTTGATATGTCGACATAAGCCAGCCCAGCACGGACCCCGTCACTAACGGCTGCAGCTAAAAAATTATTAGTTGATTGATCCAGTAGTGCCGGCTCAATGACCGTACCGGGCGTAACTACCCTGACTACTGCCCTTTCGACCAAACCTTTGGATTTTGCGGGATCGCCGATTTGTTCTGCTATAGCAATTTTCAAACCTGCGGCAACCAGCTTGCCTAGATGGTTATCGAGTGAGTGATACGGAATCCCAGCCAAGGGAGTTTTTACACCAGAACCAGATTCTCGAGATGTCAGAGCAATTCCGAGCACCTTTGAAAGGGTGTGAGCGTCATCATCAAAGGCTTCGTAAAAATCTCCCATCCTGATGAGTAAAAGTGGATCGGGATATTTAGCTTTGAATTCTAAAAATTGCCTTCGACCGGGGGAGAGACGTTTCCCTGTAGCAGCTTTTTTTTTGTTGCTCTTCTGTGGCATACGACCACCACCCGTTGAGTCGCGGGACGTCGGTCTACCAGAATCGTTAGGGGCTGCCATAATCACCAGATTCTAGCGCGTACGCTAGCTTTTTATAGTCGATGAAGCCGGTTACTGGTACTTAATTACGGCACTATCTGAGGCGCGCCACCGTAGTTCAGTGAACGAACTACCCTCTGGTAGCTCGAATACCAACATGCCGACCACTTGCTCACCCTCATCCAGTGTTAACGAACCCCACATCGGCATGAATTCTGGCGAATTAACCTTACCGACCCCTTCGGCCTCAAGAGTCCGTTCAATGGTGTTCAAAGGAAGATAGGTAGCCCGATCGCCATCCAGCAACTTAGCTGCTTCTTCATCGATCACCAGGTTGACTGAACCAGAGGTCTCATTAAATAAACTTACCTTTACATAAACTAGATCGTTCTCTGATTCATTTTCTGGATTGATCAACCAGGTCCGAAAGTCACCCTCACTATCAAGTCCGGTGTAGGTGATGAACTCACGAGTTTCAGGTAGTTCAGCGCGTATCCAGAGCGTTCGACCCGCTACATACAACGGATCGCCACCTTCAGGTTTTAGCCAGGTCATCAAACTTATAAAAATGACGGCAAGGATAACCGAAACTCCAGTGATTCCGATCAACACAACCGGCGTGTTTTCTTTCGGAGTTCTTATCTGACGCCTGGCAAGAATAGCGCCACTAGCATCAACATCCATGTATTCAATGCCTGAGTCACCCCTAAAACCAGAAGTCGGAGCAAATTCAATCCTTACTCGGACAATATCGTTTGTCATCGATTCTGCAGACACAACATCCCATGTCAGTTCTGCGTTGCGAAGACGCGGGCCATATTCATATTTGTTCGACGCGGCATACTCTAAGGCTGAACGCACTTGAGTGGGGAAACGTTCGACAGCGCGATCGCCAAGGGCAACAGTTTCTGTATCCGTCGCAGGCTCCATTTGTTCCGCGGACCTGACATTCTGGCCTGCAGATTCCTCTTTTGCTCTGTTGTCTTCAGTCATCCATTACTCCACTGTCCGACTTGAATTCGGAACGACAACTGAGAGTACATGAAGTACCTGAGTCAATGCAGCAGTTTTACCAATTAGAAACAGTAATTATTACTGCCAAAGCCGGACCGTATTTTTTATATCGGGTCTTTAAGTATTAATAATAAGTGCCTTGGCTTTAAGTTGACGGAGAGAGCATCCTGAGTTGTTTCAGCACAACAGGTAAAGCTTGCAATACATCCGTAATATCCTCATCAGTTGTATGGCGCCCCAACGAAAATCGCACACTGCCAACTGCAAGTGCTGGTTCTTGTCCCAGTGCTAGAAGCACGTGAGAAGGTTCAACGGACGCAGAACTACACGCGCTACCACTAGAAGCGGCTATACCCTTGAAGTCCAAGCCCAACAGTATAGATTCACCTTCAACTCCTTGAAACGAAACATTGATTATTTCGGGGACATGAAACAAACGTTTATCGTCAATAATTGCATCAGGTATTTTTTCAACAATGCCCTTCACTAACCGATCCGACAAACACTGCAAGCGTGATCTATTTGAGAGTCGTTCTGATTCAGACAGAATCAAGGCTTCACCCAGACCGACAATTGATGCAACATTTTCAGTACCGGATCGTCGCTGACGCTCCTGTCCTCCGCCAGATATTAATGGTTCCAACGCAACTCCACGTCTTACAAATAGCACCCCAATCCCTTTCGGGCCGTAGATTTTATGACCTGACAAACTCATCATATCGACCCCAAGTTCATCCACATTCAATGAGATTTTTCCTGCGGCCTGTACAGCGTCGGTGTGAATTAGCACGTCAGCACCACAAGACATAGCGGACTGACGAGTTAGGTCTGCAATATGACGCACCGCCTGGATCGTTCCGATCTCGTTATTAACCAACATCACACTCGCAAGGAATGTATCCGGACGAACGGCTGATGCAAATTCCTCCGGGTCTACTAGGCCAGTGTTGTCGACCCCTATATAGGTTGCCTCGTATCCCAATTTTTCAAGTTGTTCAACCGGATGAATAACAGCATGATGCTCTATAGACGTCGTGACGATATGCCCTTTGCCCACTTCTCGAGCAGATGCGAGTCCCTTGATCGCTGTATTGTTGGATTCGGATCCACTACCGGTAAACACTATCTCGTTTTCACGAGAATTGAGAACATGAGCTACTTGCTCTCTAGCCTCATCAACGCCGTATCTGGCTTCTCCTGCGAGAGAATACAAACTTGAAGGATTACCAAACTTTTGTGTGAAATAAGGCAACATTTTCTCGAGCACCTCATTACGCATAGGTGTCGTAGCTGCATAGTCGAGATAGTTAATCCGGTCGTCGCTAGAAGTCATTATTCTCAGTATTTGCCAACAACCTGAAATACGCATCGAATAGCTGTAGCCGTTGCGATTCAGCTTGGATAAGATATTTTAGTTTGTGGTACGCGGGAAAAAAAGTGTTGTACTCATTTTACGTTCACGCCAGCGTGCTTTTCAGTCTGGCAAAGTAATTGTTTTACATCGTTAATAATCAAAAGTACGCTGAAACCGGAGTCAGCAATTGATCAAGATTGAGCATATGTCCAAGAATTACGGTCCATACCCGGCCGTGATCGATGTCTCTTTCGAAGTTCTCAAAGGCGAAATAGTCGGTTTCCTGGGCCCAAATGGTGCAGGGAAGACCACGACTATGCGAGTCGTGACAGGATTCACCCCTCCGACCGAAGGGGAAGTAACCGTCGGCGGTTACGACGTGGTATCCCATTCTCTGGAAGTAAGACGACATATCGGATACCTCCCTGAAACGGTTCCGCTTTATCTGGATATGACGGTAAACGATTACCTTACCTACATGGGTGAAATAAGAGGAATGAACGCATCCTGGGTGCAAGAACGGCTTCCAAAGGTGATCGACATGGTCAAATTGGGGGAATACCAGAACACATTAGTAGGACGACTCTCAAAGGGATACCGTCAAAGAACTGGTATAGCGCAAGCAATATTGCACGAACCTGACGTTCTTGTCATGGATGAGCCCACAATCGGTATCGACCCTATCCAGGTGGTGGAAACTAGGGAACTAATAAGCAATTTGGGAGAAGAGCACACTATGCTCTTAAGTTCTCACATACTCCCTGAGGTCAGTGCCATTTGCAAACGGGTCTTGGTGATTAATGATGGGCGAATCGTAGCTGACGACAAGCCAGATGACCTGTCTGAAAAACTCCAACATGCAGAACGAATAGAAATCAGCGTTCGTGGTGCTGAAGCCCCAGAGTTCATTAATTCCATGCGCGAAATTTCGTCTGTTATTGATGCTCGCTCCGACCTTAGGGCATCCGTTGTTCAGAGATCAGAGAGGGAGGACTTCAGTCCTTTCATTGTTGACGCTAAGCCGAATGCCCAAGCATCTGAACAAATTGCAAAATCGATAATCGAAAACGGATGGGGTCTGACAAACCTGACCCCCCTTCCGATGACACTTGAAGAAATCTTCCTAGAACTAACCACAGAAGAGAATTTAGACGAGTAAACATTGCGCTTCATTTCCGTTATAGCAATCAAAGAGATTCGCACATATTTTTCATCTCCGATGGCGTACGTGGTATCGGCAGCATTTTTGGCCATTACTGGATTCTTCTTCGTGGCATCAGTGTCCGACGCATTTGCCGAAGCTAGCATACGCGGGTATTTGGCGGGGGCAATTTTCTTCATGATCTTCATGTCCCCTGCCCTTACCATGCGTCTTATCGCCGAAGAACAAAAACTTGGGACTCTTGAATTGTTGCTGACATCACCTTTGCGTGAGTTTGAGATTGTTTTCGGCAAATTCATCGCAGCGTTTGCAATGACTTTAATCATGATCATTTTGTCGCTTTATTTCGTACTGGTTTTGTTCGTGTACGGAGATCCTGATATCGGACCGTTACTGAGCGGCTTACTGGGGCTCACAATGTATGCATGTGCCACTCTTGCGGTCGGCCTGTTTGCCTCCTCCCTCAGTAGTAACCAAATTGTCGGTTTGGTTGTCGGATCGGGAATCTTAACAGCACTCACCATTATCGATTTCGTAAGTGCACGTCTATCAGGCATGGCATCTGAAGTTCTGAATGCTTTCCAGCTTGGAGCGTCCTTCTCCGTGTTCGACTTGGATAGCTTTGGTGTAGCTGAAGGAGGCCACTTCGCAGACTTTGCCAGAGGAATCGTCTCGGTCACGGATATTGCCTACTACATATCAATAACAGCAGTGTTCTTGCTTCTAACGGTCCTTGTGCTCGAAGCAAGACGGTGGCGATAGGCCGTTATATGTCAACAGAGCAGCAGAATAGTCCAACCAGCCGACCAACACCCGATTCACTTCGCGAGAAGACCCCTTTTCTTGAGAATCTGAAACGCAACACGCAATCAATACGGCAAGCACTGGCTTTTGCTGGAATCGGCGCGATTGTAGTCGGTGTTCTGATATGGATTTTCCTCAGGGGTCTAGAAGGTCCATCTTATATTGTCATTGGTATTGGACTTGCCGTTCTTCTTGTTGATGCAATCATTTCATTGGCTACAGTAAGACAGGCTGTTTTCGGTCGCAGAGGTCGGTACGGACTTAATACTGCAATTGTCTTTATCGTGTTCCTCACGATCGCCGTTATCGTGAATTTCACTCTGCACTGGGCAGTCGACCGTCCAAATCCCGCTGCATGGCTACGTATAGATACAACGGCTACTAAACAATTCCTACTTGAAGAACAAGTTGTAAACACGTTGGAAAATTTGAAGGAGCCTGTGAAAATCACAGCCTTCTTTGCTACTAATACTGCGGCCGATGCGGCAGCGTGGCGTGACACCGAAGATATGTTGAGTGAATTCAGACGCCGCTCAGGAGATTTTGAGCTTACATACGAATTGGTTGACCCTGAAATCAATCCAAATGTTGCGACCGGTTTTGGAGTGACTCAGTTTCCGGCTCTTGCGATTCAAGGTACCGAAAGCTTACGCACTGAGATTGTGGTCGGAGGTAACCCAGTCGAAACATCAGGTGTCTTCACCGAACAACAGGTTGTTACCGGTCTCCTTGTGATAAACGAAATCCGCCAGAAGAAGGTCTTATTTGTAACGGGTCACTCTGAACGGGATGTCCTCGACATCACCGAAAGCACGAGTATCGGCCTTGCAGCCAGGGCTTTGAATCGCGAAAACTACATCGTTCTAGTAGAAACGCTTCAAGAACTCGCTACTCGCCTGGCGATCGGGGACCCTTTGGAGGTGCCCGCTGTACTCGTATTCGCAAATCCAACTCAAGAATTACTTCCAATAGATCAAAATGCTCTCCTGGACTACGCAAGGTCTGGTGGAAGCGTTATGTTCCTGCTTGAACCAGATAACACCCCTGATACTTTCAAGCAGTTCCTATCACGCTATGGAGTGGCCGTTGGGGAGGGTGAAGCTGCAGACCGAGCTAGTTATGTCGGCGGAAACGAAACATTCATCCAGGTCAAAAAGAGCAATCAGCAGTTGCCTCCTCATCCTATAACCGATGATTTTGAAGTTCTTTACATGCCGGGAGTTTCCCATTTCGGCTGGACGATTGACCCCGCTACTGTACCGCTGGTAGACGATATCACGCCAGTTGTAAAGCAAGCGATGCTGGCTTCGACTACCCTCTATAGCTGGTCAGAAACAGATCCTGACTTTATAGGTTTCGATCAAGGTGTGGATGTTGGTGGTCCGCTTCCCATCGCCGTGGCAGTTGAAGCTATCGGAGAACTGGCAGGCGGAACCTATAGCGATGGTGAATCAACAATTTCGATGAACATGGTACTTATAGGGGATACTGACTTCGCCACCAATAACTACTTCGGGTCGGCAAATAACGCGGACTTATTCATAAACTCGGTGAATTTCCTCGCTAAGGATGTCGAGCTAATATCAATTCGTGCCAAAACTGAAGCAGATCGTCAAATGTTCTTGACTAAAAATGAACGAGATTTCGTCAGATGGTCTGGTTGGCTGCTAATGCCAGTTTTAGTCAGCATCTTCGGTTTCTGGACCTGGTGGAGGAGGCGCTAGAAAATGAATCTGCGCCTGCTGTTGGTTCTGCTCACAGTACTTTCCTACGTAGCTATAGGAGTAACGTGGTTTTTAACAAATCCTTCGGAAGAAGTCGAAGAAGCTGAATCCCCTTTCTTTTATACCGTTTCACCTGACGACCTGCGAAATATAGAAATCACAACAGGCGATGAGAAAGCCAGTTGGTCACTAAGGGAAGATGGGCGCCAGCGCCGCTGGTACTTCGATAATCTCAACGACATCCCCGCTAATCCCTATCGCTGGGGAGGAATTACTCAATTACTCGGTGGCCCACGCACCAAGCGCGTGCTAGGTACGTCCGACAACGGTGATTCTCGTTACGGTTTGGATAACCCCAGCACAACCATCTCGGTCACTCTACGTGACCAGTCCAAAATAAAACTGATACTTGGGGGCCTGACACCGGATGGGATCAATCATTACGCGCGACTTGAGCGAGTAGAGGGTTCGGAGTTGGTTCTCGTAGATGCATCTTGGGGTGGCGTGCTTGAACGCCTTGTCTATGACCCTCCCGTACCGGAATGGTATTACACCCTCAGTGGGGATGTCCGTGAAGTCATTCTTTTTACCAACAACGAAGTCCTTCGAGCCTACGGATTCAATCGTGATGAGGAACTTTGGTACATATGCACCGTACCACTGGAAACTGACCCTTGTACCGGTACTCAGTTAGCGGATTCTGATGCCTTGAACGAGGAAATCGAGCATTTTGGCAACCCCGTTATTGATGGTGCAATCGCTTTAGGTCTCGATGATGATGATGAATATATCCCGTTCGGAACGACCGTTAATTCGCCTTATATTGCTATTCGCGTGGAAAACAAAAACGCTAGCAATGTAACCGAAGTTACCCGACTAACAATGACAATCGGAGATAAAACGAAAGACGGAAAATCACGATACGCTGTAGCAAATGAAACGTCAGATGTCATAGCCGTTGATCTGAAATGGGCAGATCGCGTATTAGATTTGTTTTTTGGAAAATTACTTGTAGCGGACAAGTAATACCCGTTCTTCCACACTCAGAATCTAGTCAGGCTATGTAGTGAGATTGCGGTACAGCTGGGGCAAACGCTTGGGAAGCAGACTAATATCTGGAAGAACTTCGTAGCTGAAATCATCCATCATTGTTTTCATGTAATCGTGACCTGCTTTGTCTACAGTGAGACAAAACGGTGTGATGCCCTGTTGGCGAGCTTCTATAAGGGATTGTCTAGTGTCGTGAACCGCGTACTCTTTTTCAACGCCCTCACGAGAATAACCTCTGTCTTGTGGTCGCCCGTCAGATATGAGGAAAAGAAATCTGGAACGAGCCTCAACTTCAGCTAGTTTCGCTGCTGTGTGTCTAATTGCCGGCCCCATACGAGTAGCGTGCAAGGGTGCAATACGGTCGATTCTCCTCGGAACGATATCAGTGAATTTTTCATCCAAATCTTTTATGGTATAAAACTCAACATTCTCACGGCCGTAACCAGAAAACCCGAATATCCCGTATGTATCCCCTAGAGTTTCAAGAGAATTGACGAGGAGTGTTATACCTTCCTTCTCTACGTCAACAATCCTTTTGTAAGTACGCCGCAATCCTTCTGATCTACGTGACCTAAGCCATACCATGTACTCAACTGGATCGTCAGGTGCACCCCAATCATCAGATGGTTTTTTTGCCTCATCTATCGCTTCGGCAGTGGAAGCGGACAAGTCGAGCAAAAAAGCCACTGCCACAGAACGCTCATTCTTATTTCGACGCCAAAAAAGTTTTTCATCTGGAGATACGCCAACTCGCAAATCGATAACTGCTTCTAACATCGCGTCCAGATCGTGTTCCTCCCCATCTTCAAGACGTTTCTGCTTCCGATACATCTCTGGAATGACTAATTCAAATTGACGCTTAATTTGAACTACTAAAGAAGTATTTTCCGCGAGTGTTTCACGGAAAAAATTCGGCTCACCATCAGTCATGATTTTTTCGTGAATCATGCACCAGTTGGGTTTGTATTCATTAGCCCTAAAGTCCCACTCTGGGTAGGTGTAAGTATCAGGCTCTGTAGCTGTTAGAGGTCCACCGTCTTCATCTACATGCTGCGATGGACCTGGCTGGAATTGCTGGTTTTCAGGATCACGTTTCTGGAGTTCTTTCATCAGATTTTCGATCATCTCAGAGACTTGGTCGTCACCACCCTCCTCGCCTTCGACCTGTTCCATTTCCATTTCAGGAGCATTTTTCATCATCTCTTCTAGTTGTTCTTGAGTTATTGGCTCCATTTCGCCTGTCTCAGACAATTCCCCACTTTCCATCATCTGCATTTGAGACAGCAATTGAGATAGTTCTGGTTTAAATTCACCTCGATAGTCGACCTCCTGAGGAGATGAGTAGTCCTCGTCACCATCTTGTCCTTCTTCACCTTGCGTGTTTTGATCTGAATCACCATCATTTTCGCCTTCAGAAGATAGTTGATTCATGAATTTTTGAAGAATCTCTTCTCTATTAAATTCATCTTCATCTTCACCCGACTCATTCGACTCCTCTTCCTCTTCCGGTTCAAGTTGCTCGTAATCATCGTCTTCAAGATCTTCATTACTGATATCAATCAGTAATGAGTAAGCCCGTATAGCGGCCTCGGCCGCATCTTCAACCCTTGCCTCTGTGGTGGTGACCTTACGAATCAATCTCCGTAATCTGCGGGCAGCGTCTTTATGTTCTACCGGAACGACCATGTCATCGATTTGGCCAAGACTCACACACACCATAAACTCAACCAAAGCCTCACGAGCGGGTAGATCCTTAACGTCGGGTCGGGATTCCAGCGCTGCGCCTCTCACCAGGTCATACATCACCGTAATACCTGGATAGAGTTCTGATACATATCCATCAATTCTTGAGCTCTCAAGCACTGTGAAAACGTCTAAGGCCAAACGACGTTCTTGAAAAAGGTCAAAAAACCTGCTCATATCAGTTAGGAATTCGGGTTTGGTCTCAGCACCAACTCTTACAACATCTGCAGCTTCATCAGAAATACCGACATCCGATACCTCAACCTGTGACAGATTTCCTGCAGACTTGATTGATTCTTCCTCCATCTTTGCGGCCTGAAGCTCTGCTGCTCCAGGTAGATCAGGTCGAAGATCCTCAAATAAATTCGATGGTACGCTGAAATCAAATGTGAATGAACCGAACTCTATATGTCCGATTTGGTGAGTTGAAATGACTTTAAAGAACCCGAAATTCTCGTCTTTAGAGGCATACCTGTTAATCACTGTCGGCATGTAGATAGTGGTGCCTTCAGTAGTGGGTAATTCTCCCTGAAACCAACCGATGTTTTTTTCGGCGAGCTGCTGTGATGCTTGAATTTCTATAGGATGACCAGTAAGAGCGAGACAATACATCTGTATAATCTCCTTGACTCTGGACAACTCTATCGAAGAGGAAAGCGAATCCAATATTTCCTGAGAATTCGATGATTCGAGTTTAAAATAAGCAATAGCGGCTTCTTCGCTTTCACTGGCAACCCTGATCCCTTCAGATTGCCACTTCACCATCTGTTCGAAGGTGACTCTTTCCAAAACTTCAGGTGCAATTCTCAAGAATTCAGGAGCGGCAGCAGCAGAAACAGCTGCAATGCCATCGGTCATCTCAAGTAATCGATCGCGAGTGTCAACTGGAACTCGATTCACAGTGTTAGAACCATCCTTCAACACCCCTGCGGCGTCGCTAACACCGGTTACCGCCAGACGTCGGGCTAATGAGATCAAGGGTCCACGGTGAGTTGCGCCAAGTTCAACAAGAGAGGCCGTAGCAGAATCAAAAAGTGTTGTAGTTTCCCGCCAGGACTTCTCTGCGACGACATGAGCTAGTTCAATGAATCTGTTGGCATCGTCGGCAATTTTAGGAAAGAGTTCAATACCAGCGCCAAGTGCATCGCCCGCCTGGTCGTAGGAGCGCCGGGACAAGATTTCCAAAAAACCACCGAAACGACAGAATTCTTCGAATGACAATGTCTCCAAAAGTTCTGGCGTGGCCTCAAACAATCTGCAGGCCAAGGCAGAAGATTTCCAGGTACCGCGATAAAGATCACGACATACGTTTGACCAGTCATCGATATAACGCGGTCGCAATCTAAGCATTGCCTTAGGAGAGGATTTGAAATAAGCCACAGCCAGTGAGGGTGAGTCTTCACAAAGTGAATTGCCTGTTTTACCCCATTTGAGAAACTGGCCCGATGGTAATTGTCGCTGCACAGCGACAGAAGCATCAAAGAACTCGGCTGCTGCTTCCCAGGAACGAACAGTCCGGCTGGCAATCTCTAACCCCTCAAGAGCCCATTGTTCACAAGTCTCTTCTGCCAGTCGTTCCGTAAGCTTTTCAAGTGCCAATTCATAGCGCTCAACAACAACGGATGGAAAATTTTCCAGATTTTTTCTTACCGAAACAGTAGTGAGGTGTTTTTCATTTTCAGAATTGGTCAATTGCTGGCCTTCATCAAAATCTGTCATACCGCATTCATCACAATATCGAATGTATTAGCAATAATTCTCGCAGAGGCACCCCAGATAATGCGATCTTCATAAGCATATGCAGTCATTACACGGGTATCCCCGCTACGGATAAGAGTTATCGTCCGTTGAGACATTTCATCAACGAAAACTGTAACTGGAATCTCCACAACTTCCTCTACTTCCCGTTCTTGGAGCGTGAAAACCGTTTGGTCGGCAACACGCCCCGCGAACGGCCACACCTTAAAACCGGTTGAGGTTTCCACGGGAGCCATTCCGCACCAAACATCAATATCACTGGGATCGATACCCAACTCTTCATTTGTTTCACGAAGAGCAGTGTGCATAGGCGATTCATCAAATTCCTCACTCATTCCACCAGGAAACGCCCATTCTCCACTATGATGAGACAAAGTGCTTCCCCGCTTTATCATCAACACACAAGGTTCTCCTGCCTTCATACAGAAAAGAACACATACGGCAGCGGGTGCACTCACCCCTGAAGTGTCGTAGTTCACTGAAGAGTGCGACATCAAGGCAATTTCCATCTGATTGAGCGTCGGGTTCAAAGCAATGTACTCACGCGAAGATAGAAGTTACAACCTCATCGATACTTCGTTGCACCTGTGGATCATCGGTAATACCCCAAGTGACAGAAACTTGACAAGCTCTACGATGTGAGACACCTTCTTTGATAAGACGCCCCGCGTAAATGAGCATACGAGTGCTCGCCCCTTCTTCTAAGCCATGTTCGCGAAGGTTACGAATTTTCAAACCAAGTCGAGCGAGTCGTTCGGCTACATCTAAGTCACAACCCGATTCGTGTGAAATGATCCGAGCTTCGGTCTCTTCATCGGGAAAATCGAACTCAAGAGCAACGAATCTTTGACGAGTACTGTGTTTTAAATCTTTCAGTGCGTTCTGGTAGCCAGGGTTATATGACACAACTAGCAAAAAGCCATCAGCAGCATTAATGACCGTACCAAGTTTATCGATCGTCAATGAACGACGATGATCTGTCAGTGGGTGAATTATCACGGTGGTATCTTTCCGAGCTTCCACGATTTCATCCAGATAGCAAATCCCACCGGATTTAACAGCTCGGGTAAGTGGCCCGTCTATCCACCGTGTTCCATCTGCGTCCAGTAAATATCGACCCACTAGATCGCTCGCTGTCAGATCCTCATGACACGCCACAGTAATCAATGGCAGCTTTTCGGCAGAACCATTTGGTGATGCACTTTTAGGTTTCGAGGGTGACAGGGATTCACTTAGGCGCCATGCCATATGCTCTACAAATCGGGTTTTCCCTGTCCCTGTCGGTCCTTTGAGTAGAATCGGAACCCGTTGTCGATAAGCCGATTCGAATATTTCGATTTCATCTGACGTCGGCACGTAAAACGGTTCGTCAGATACGTAAAATTCTTCGATGTTGCGTTCGGTGTATTCCTGCTTTATGGCCATTAGTACTCAAGCCCTGAGGGCATTTCCTCACCAACTACCGCCGGTGAACTAATTATTAATCGCATTTTGTATCTCTGGATTTGTCCGCCAGAGGTTTGTTATTTGTTCGCGTAGATCTGCAAGTTTCGCTGTATTTTCAATCAATAGGTCAGCTCTTTCAGCCCGTTCTCCGCTCGTTATCTGTGCTTTGACCCTTGCATTTTTCTCTGTCCCACCCAAATTGGATCGAATCTTGATGCGCTCGGTTATCAAATCTGATGGTGCTTCAATAGTCCAAACTGCGTCAGCAAGATCATCCCAGCCAGCTTCAAAAAGCTTGGGAACTTCTATGACAATAATTTTAGTTCCACGCTCCTTTTCCTGTATCAATCGTTCTTCAATCCAACTACGAGCAGCCGGCCAAACAATCATTTCAAGATGAATTCTCAACTCTGGAACAGCAAAAACCAGACCGCCCAATTTCGGACGATCAATAACTCCAGATTCATCCAAAATCTCTCTTCCAAACTGGTCGATAATATCCTCGTATGCATCGGTTCCGGGCCGGTATGACAAATGTGCAACTTTGTCCGACTCGATCACCACAGCACCAAGTTCGCGTAAGACATGAGTGACTTCGGTTTTCCCCGTACCTATACCGCCGGTCAGGCCAATGACAAACACGCTTACTCCAGGATGCAAAAGTAGCTAACCGGGTAATCTTACGCTCACTCGGCTATTTTGGAAGTGCAATTTTCAACAGGATTAGAGTTCAAAAGTAGTAAACTTTGGTACCGAATACTGGCCAAAAATACCGAATGCCTCTAACAATTCAACTTTCAACGGCCTATACAGATGTTGGAGTGTGATATTGACCGAGTCCGCATATCGTCCCCTACCGTCTGTTGACGCGCTACTTCGGAATGATGAAGTTCTGGGACTTATCCAAAATTTTCCTCGCAGCGTAATAACGAGCATCGCGCGAGATGTTCTCGCTGAAGCCCGACTTTCTATCAAGAATGGCGGAAAGTCGCAATCATTCGATCAGTTAACCGCCCAAATAGTCGAACGAGCAAAAACAATATCGCAAAATTGGCCTAACGTTGTGATAAATGCAACCGGAGTAATACTACATACGAACTTAGGGCGATCTCCTTTAAGTCAGCGAACTACAGAAGCCGCAACAACTTCTGCTTCACTTTATTCGGACGTCGAATTCTCACTATCAACCGGAAAAAGAGGCAATCGCAATACCCACATTTCAAATTTAATCGCACAAGTAACTGAATCCAATGCAGGAATCGCAGTCAACAACAATGCAGCAGGTGTTCTACTAACACTCGCCGCTATAGCTGGTGACGAACAGGTAAAAAGTGAAGTAATTGTTTCAAGAGGAGAATCCGTAGAAATAGGTGGAGGATTCAGAATTCCGGACGTCATGCGGCAATCTGGAGCGAACTTGGTAGAGGTCGGCACTACGAATCGCACATATGCCTCAGACTACGAATCAGCTATCAGTTCCAAAACCGCAGCGATCCTGAAAGTTCATCCCAGCAATTTCACCGTTGATGGTTTCACCCATACACCAGAACTCAAAGAAGTAGTCGCCGTGGGTAAACGACACGGCGTACCAGTCCTCAATGATTTAGGTTCAGGTTGTTTGATAGATACTCATCAGTACGGTCTTGCACAAGAACCACAGGTACAGTCTTCAATCTCCGATGGAGCTACGTTAACTCTTTTCTCAGGTGACAAGTTAATCGGTGGGCCACAGGCAGGCTTAATTGCCGGAGAACAAAAATGGGTAGATCTTGTCTCAAAACATCCTTTGGCAAGAGCCGTGCGAATCGACAAGGTAACTCTATCGGCCATTTCAGCTACTCTACGTGCTTACCTAACTGGCACTTATGAAAAAGAAATTCCAATATGGAACATGATTTCAATAAATGAATCTGTACTGGCTGATCGAGCGGAAACATGGCGATCCAAGACTGGCGTAGGAACTGTTGAGCGCTCTACATCAACTATCGGTGGCGGATCACTGCCAGGGCAGACGTTACCAACATCAGTCCTATCGATAGATCCCTCAGGAAGTGCTCAAAATTTCGTTCGCTGTTTGAGAGAAAGTCCAGTTGCTGTTGTGGCACGAATAGAAAATAATCGCATAATGCTTGACCCCAGAACGGTTTTTCCCGATCAAGATAATGCCGTGATAGAGGCGATCAAATTCGCCCTAAACAAGTGTGAATAATGAGTCCTAAACGCCGAAGACGCCCCAGGCCTATATCCGAACAGCAATGGTCTCCAAGTCAAACAGCCGGGCTAGAGCCCGTCGATATTGAAATTGATCTACATGGCATGAGGGTTCATGAAGCCATTCCTGCCATTGAAGAGCATCTACAACAATGCCATGACGCACGTTTACACATCTCTAGAATCAACCACGGGCAAGGTACTGGCGCGCTGAAACAGGTAACAAACGAAATTTTATCGAAAAGTTCATTAGTTGCTCGTCACTATCCAGCTGCACATGGGGATGGGAATGATGGCATCACGATTGCAGAATTGGATTATGGAGGTCACCGTGCTTTCAACAGGCGCGCTAATAACTCTATAGTTCCAAAACCTCTAACCCGAAAATAAACCGTCATCTGCTCGTATTCAAAGAAATCAGGAAGAGTAAGCTGTAAATATCTGTGATAGAGCTAATCCATATATGAATTTTTCAATCCCCAAATGACTTTATTTGAGCATCGAAGACAAGAAATCCAGGATCAAATAGCGCCACTAGCTACTCGTATGCGACCGCGAAATCTAAAAGAATATTTCGGTCAAATGCACATCTTAGCCCCTGGCACAGTACTTAGAAGAGCGATCGAAGAAGACCGGTTACCATCTATGATTCTATGGGGTCCCCCCGGAAGCGGTAAAACCACTTTGGCAAGACTTGTGGCCGGGGCAACAGGTTCTCATTTTGAACAAATAAGTGCTGTGACTTCTGGCGTGAAAGACATACGGGAAGTGATGGCAGGCGCGGCGGAACGACTGGGGGAAAATAGCCGACGAACAATCCTGTTCATCGATGAAATTCATAGATTTTCTAAATCACAACAGGATGCGCTACTACCTCACGTGGAGGATGGGACTATAACGCTGATCGGAGCCACAACAGAAAACCCCTCATTCGAAATAATTTCACCGCTTCTATCTCGAACCAGGGTTTATACCCTAGAACCTCTAAGTGACAAGAATCTAGAGGAAATAATTAACCGAGCTATTTCAGATAAAGACCATGGGCTTGGACATGAAAAGATTTCTCTTTCAGAAAAGGCGAGGCACTTTCTGTTGCGTGTAGCTAACGGTGATGCTAGATCCGCATTAAACACGCTCGAACTTGCCAGCGAATCAACTAGTATCGATGGCTCTGGTGAAAAACATGTGAACGTTGAAACTATCGAACAATCAGTTCAAAAACAGTCACGTTATGACCGGCTCGGTGATATGCACTACGACACGATTTCGGCATTTATCAAATCTATACGTGCCTCCGATCCTGATGCAGCACTTTATTACCTGGCAAGAATGATTGAAGCCGGTGAAGATGCAGTATTTATCGCACGGCGTTTAGTAATATCAGCGGCCGAAGATATTGGATTAGCTGAACCAAATGGGCTCACGGTCGCTATGGCAGCCCAGCAGGCCGTCAGCTTTGTTGGTATGCCTGAAGGTCGCATTCCGCTAGCGGAAGCTACTATTTATCTAGCCTGCGCACCCAAATCAAATTCAGCCTATAAAGCAATTGATAAAGCATTAGAAATGGTACGCTCATCCAGAGACGAACCAATTCCAAATCACTTACGTAATGCACCGACCGCATTAATGCAAAAGCTTGGTTACGGTAAAGATTACAACTACCCTCACGATAAACCTGATCACTTTTTAAAACGTGGCAATTTACCTGAGGCGATCAAAAACCAACGGTTTTACAAACCAGGTAATCTCGGTTCGGAAAAGCTTAGTCGCCAACGTTTGGCCGAATGGTGGGGTGATCGTTACAAAGAAAAGTAAACTTTAACCAGAATTTCATACCTCAGGCAAGTTCGCGCATTACTCGATCAAGTGCAGATATAGCGAATTCATAATCATCATTTGTTAAACCGTAATGTGTCACTATACGAAGATCAGAATCTCCACCATTTATGTATACACCT
>CAJWJL010000028.1:0-17236 GCA_913042135.1 uncultured Chloroflexota bacterium
GCGGCTGGGGCGGCTGGGGCGGCAGGAGCGGCGGCTGTATCATCGGCGCTGTCATCGCTACCACAAGCGATTCCAGCAACGACAAGCAAGCCAGCCAGTGCCAAAAGCACCGGAGCCCATCGCTTGTTCAAACTAAGATCCATTATATTTTCCTCCAGCAAGACTCGATATGTAGGCTTCGTCGGCTAGGTCGCTTTCTGGTGAAACAGTACTCGCCCGATTAGCGATTTAACCATGGTAGTTTTGAGTATGAAAGACTAGCTTTACAACTACTGCCTACCGTGCCATATTTTCGTGTTTGCCTTGTCGTGTAGCGTGGCGAGCAGAAACAATCTCTGCCGCACTGCTACGTGATCATCAAGGAAATATACACGCGACTCATAAAAAGTCAACGACCACTAACCTATTTTAAACACGGTTCCCTGTAGCTGAATTATTGCCCTAAAACAGTACAGAAAATAGATGCAACGCTAGTAAATTTCCTGTTGAATATTGCATAGCCAAACATTCAAATCGGAACAATATGTCTGCCAATACCAGTTTCTCTATCCAATCAGTCGAATCTATTCATCTGGTCTTTAAAAACACCGCTTCCTACTGGGAGTCGTACCGTGAGAACGAAGGTGATCGACAAACTGATCGCTTTGAATTCAAACAAGGATGGCAAACTGTCTATGCTCGCTACATTGAAACTCCACTGGTTAAGGTCACATTATCGGATGGAACCACAGGTTGGGGCGAAGCAAACTCCGGCATTGGACCCGAGATCGTATGCATGATCATTAATGACCTTCTGGCAGAAATGATCAATGGTCAGGAATTCGAATCGCCGACGGCCTTATGGAATTTCCAATACGACACACAACGCGGCCGAGGTTACTCCTCGGGTTACTGGCTGGATGCCCTCGCGGCGATCGATATCGCCGTCTGGGACGCTATTGGAAAACGTGAGCAATCTCCTGTTGCCGCACTGCTGTCGCCTAATCCAAGACCTAGATTCGACGTTTATCTATCGGGGATACGCCGTTCCACCCTGCAAGAACGATCGAATCACCTTAACTCATGGATAGACACTGGTCTGAGGGGCGCAAAGATTTTCCTGACAGGCGACGTTAGTAAAGGCATAGCCGAACTGGATGGCCTTATTGAGGGAGCGCCTGGTCTCGAACAATGGATGGTAGACACTTTATGGATGTGCTCACCTGAATCAGCAGAATTGGGTAAAAGAGAGTACGGCAAAAGAAATGTCCGTTTTTTTGAGTGCCCTCTACAACCAGAAGATCTAATCGGTCATCAACTCCTTGTTAAGAAGCCCGGTGCAGCGATAGCACTGGGAGAACACTTCAGAACTCGTTATCAAATGGAGTCATGGGTACAAGAACCACGTGCGTTAGACGTTTATCAGCCTGATATAGGACGAACGGGATTCAGTGACTACATGATTCAAATGCAAATTGCCTCTCAATATGACATACCTACTACGCCACACATGGGGAGTGGTGTATCGGTATTTCAAGCAGCGACGCTGCAATGTGCAGCAATCGCATCAGCCGACTATTTGCAAGAGTTCCAGGGAGGTCTATCAGACAGGCTAGATAAGGCTTCAGACACTGGGTGGAAATACGCGGACGGAGGATTCGTGTTGCCTGACAGGCCTGGCATCGGAGTGGAGATAAATGAATCTCTACTCGAACCATTTATCGTAAGAAAATAGCCACCCAATATTACTGCCTTAACCTTGTGTCGGTTAATGGTCAAGCATCACGAGCAGCTACGCTTCATACAGATACCAAATCTAATAAGTTTTTAATGAACAAAAAACCGCATGCCGCACATACTGCTAGTGCATCAAAAGTATCGAGCTCAACCGCAGACCAAAAAAACCTGATCGACGGGCACGGCCCATTCAGCATTCTGTCGGTACGCGACTATCGACTGCTGGTTCTCTCCAACCTTGCTACATTTGCTGGATATCAGGTGAGAAACATGGCTCAGGCATGGATCGTCTTGGATAAGACTGAATCAGCAACTTTAATGGGCCTAGTCAACGCAATGCCGGGCATTGCGATTATATCTATATCGTTGATAGGTGGTGCTCTGGCAGATAGAACTGAAAGATGGCAACTGTTGTGGCGAACGAAACTAGTTATTGCATCTATGGCATTGCTTACCGCAGTGCTTCTCACAACAAACGTGTTCCAATGGTGGCATTTGATTCCAATTTCGCTCATGACAGGCGCCATGTTCGCCTTACACAACCCAACAAGTCAGGCGTTCGCTTTAGACGTTGTTGGGCGTGAACGCTTAATTTCCGCATCAAGCCTCAATACGGGAATATCTATGACCGCCACGATCGCAGGCCCGAGTATTGGCGGAGCTTTATTACTGCTTGGATATGACATCGCTTTTTTTGTTCTTGCTGGGTTATACATGTTGTCAGCGATAATGATTTTCGCTGTAAAAACACGGCACATGCCAGTCGCAAGTGGCAGGAACATGTTCATGGATATTCAAGAGGGCATCAAATATGCCGCTCAAACCCCGATAATCAGAGCATTGCTCATCGTTGGCGCAGGAGCGTTATTCATGGGAATGTACCAACCTGCAATACCAGTGAAAGTTCAGGAAGTCCTGGGATTGGGTGAGGTTGGATACGGAGTAATACTCGGATTAAACGGTGTAGGCGCACTTATCGGATCATTGGCACTTTTCATCTTGAGCAAACATATACGAAAGGGCTTTCTCCTGATTTTTGCATTGCTAATGTTCAACGGTGCAGTTTCGTTGTTCGCAGTAGCCCCGAACATATTCATTTCAGGATTGGCGATGATTTTGCTAGGTTTGGCGTTTTCAGCATGGATGATCTCCGTACCTGTATTGCTTCAAACTGCATCATCAGAAAAAATGCGCGGTCGTGTGATGAGTCTTTACTTCATGGTCGTGCTTACCCACCAGCTCGGATGGGTTATCGGTGGGGTTGGAATTGAAGCATGGGGGATCCAGACAACCATGTTTATTGGAGTGGTAGGCGGGCTCACTGTAGCTGGTTCTGCAATAATCATGACTCCAGAACTCAGGAACGCACCATAATTTCGCACTGGTCTGTAAGGACTGTGTGGGGACAGAATCAAGACTATGTCCGATTCGAAACCAACTACCAACAATAGTGGTGTTAATTCAACTATTACGACACCAGAAGACGTGAGCGGCAGCGTTAACCTGAACCCATTCCGAGTTCTAAGGTACGGGGATTATAAATTCGTCTGGCCGACAGAAGCTCTCAGCCTCTGGGCTATGGAAATGGAAACCATTGTTCTCGCAATATTCGTTTTGCGAGATACAAATTCCCCTTTCCTCGTTGGGCTAATCGGCGCTCTCAGGGTGGCTGGCACTCTTCTAGGTCCCTTTTATGGATGGATGGTAGATCGATATAACCCCAAGCTACTTCAGGTGTGTGTCAGATTTTTTGGCATTCTACTAGCGATAACACTGACGACATTGATCATCACTGACTCACTTCTGCTGTGGCACGCATACGTGATCGTTACTGCAGGAAGTATGGTTCGAATGCTCGATCTCATACTAATCCAGGCATTGACCGCCGACGCCGTGCCTTCCCATGCTTTGCACGGAGCCATCGGCTTATCCAGATCAACATTAGACGGAGCCCGTGTACTCGGATCTATCGCGGGCGGCGCACTATTTGAATTGATGGGACTCGACTGGGCTTATATCACCATAACTGTGCTTTATCTGCTGGCAACCATCACTGCTATACAAATTAATTCAAGACCCGTCATAGCAAACGCCCAAACTAACAATATGTGGCACGGGCTACGCGAGGGATTTCATTACATACGACAAAACCCACTCCTGCCGGGTCTGATCTTCTTTTCATTTCTGATCGAATTCACGGCATTTCCAATTGTGAATGGATTAATGGCTGTCGTAGGTGATGAACTCTACAACCTGGACGGTACCGGTATCGGTTTACTCGCCGCAGTAGCTTCAACAGGTGCATTATCCGGAGCATTATTACTTGGCATCAAACAAAGCGTAGTCAATCCTTCCCGAGTTATGATTATTGGCTCGCTTACGTGGCATGCCTTGATGTTGGTATTAGCCATGGAACCACAACTCTGGTTGTTTGCAATAATCTTGCTTCTTTGGGGATTTAGCGGAGGAACAACTTTTGTCGCAATGATAGTAGCGCTACTTAGAGCTGCCCCCTCCAAGACGCGTGGCCGGGTCATGGGAATACGATCCCTAGGAATATACGGGCTGTCGCTGGGCTTGTTATTTGGAGGATGGATATCTGAAGAAGCTGGACCTGCAACAATGTTTGGTGTGTTAGGAACGTTTGGGCTAACTGCTACGGTGATTGCATCTTTCATCTGGCCAGCTCTTTTTCGAGGTCATAACGAGCTGCAATCTCAGGAAAACTCTTCTTGAATCTTCCGGATTTTTCTGAACAAACCCCTCGAGCTATTGCTCTAGACCTAGACGAAACAACCCTGAATTCGAACGCAAAACTAACCGATCGCACTCGGGCCGTTCTTCACGCTGTCCACGAATCAGCTGTACCGATTATCATCGCAACATCACGACCCAAACGTGTGCTGCCAGCCCTGATTGGAGACGACATTCTCGAGATATCTTCTGTCGTCCAAATGAACGGCACTGTTGCTGTCGGCAAAGCGGGTCTCACAGGAAAATTCAATCGAACTCTTGATTTAAATGACGCCCGAAGGTGCTGGAATCTTATAGAAGAACACGCCCCTTGGACGCGTAGAACACTAGAAGTAGACGGAATTCAATTCGCGGTAAGCCATGATGATGACATCGAGGAATTATGGGCTTTCGACCAATCGGTCTCACCAATGGTTATCTCTTTTGAACAGGCAATGAAAATTGGGCCTGCAAAAATCTCAATTAATGGGATAAAGCGCGATTTAGAAGCGTTAGCAATCAGACTAGAACAACGACTATCCAATAAGACTGTTGTCTTACGTGCAGCGAGCAAGCGGTTCTTGAATGTAATACCCTCAACCGCAAGTAAATCCCTCGCCATTGCTAATTTACTCAAAAGTGCCGATATACCCCTTGCCGACGTGCTCTCCTTCGGCGATGATTTCGTCGACATCGATCTCATCAGCGAATGCGGTTGGTCTGTAGCTGTGGATAATGCAATCCCTGAGATAAAAAAGATCGCTAAGTATCACACCGCGTCGAACGATAATAATGGGGTAGCAATTGTCCTCGAGCGGCTTGTCTGCGCCCTTTCATAATTGTTGAAATTCAGTCCAAAAACAACGGAAATTCTTTCCAAAGAACTTAGACGAGCTTAGTAAACATCTTCCACCAAACGACTCGACATCTTTACCTTCATTAATCTCCATAGCGAAAACGATTTTAGGAGGTTACTATCGATCTGCTCCTTTCAAGCAGCTACTATCTAGCAGTCACAACCCTAAGAATAGGCATGAATACTAAGCTGGTTTCACACTATGAAAATTACGAAAGTTACACCATTGATGTTGGATCGCTATCTGTTGGTGAAGATCGAGACCGATGCAGGCATTAGCGGATTAGGTGAATCGGGAGCATGGGGCTATCTAGAAGCGTCAAAGTCAGCTATCGAGAAATACGGACGCTATCTAGTCGGAGAGGATCCGTTGCGTATAGAACATCATTGGCAATACATGTACCGCTTCTCTCACTTCCGAGGTGCGGCAATAATGGGTGCCTTGAGCGCCATCGATATTGCGCTTTGGGACATCATGGGCAAGTATTTCGACACCCCAGTCCATCAACTTTTAGGTGGCAAAGTTCGAGACAAGGCACGCGTCTACTACCATGTATTTGGTGATACTACCGAGGTTCTAATAGAAGGAATCGTCAACGCGAAAAAACAGGGATTCACAGCAGTCGGTCACCTGACCCCATTTTTGGATGAAAAACGCGATGTGCCCTACTTCAAAACCCATGCCGATAAGATCGGTGACGCAATAGACACCGTGAGAGGCTATCGGGAAGCCGTCGGCACTGGCGTGGATCTGTGTATAGAAATCCACCGACGTATGACCCCTACCGAGGCGGTGCAACTGGGTCTTGGGATAGAAGAATTCCACCCCTTCTTCTTTGAAGACCCAGTGACGCCGGATAATTTCGACGAAATGGCATATGTAGCCGATAAAATTAACATCCCTATCGCTACTGGAGAACGATTCTCATCTATATGGGAATTCGAGATGGCTCTGTCGCGCAACGCCGTACAATACGTTCGACCCGATGTCTGTCTGGTCGGTGGCATCTCTGGGGCAAGGAAAATATCCGCCCTAGCTGAAGCCCGCCATGTCGGTGTTGTTCCACATAACCCGCTCTCTCCAGTCTCGACAGCTGCATGCTTGCAGATCGCAGCTACAGCTCCCAACTTCGCACTTCAGGAATACCCGATCGGCGAAGATGTTGCGCCAAAAAATAACATGGTTACAGGGATGGCTCAGCATGATGGCAATGGTTACCTGACAATATCTGATGCGCCAGGAATTGGACTCGAATTGAAACCAAACGCCATAGAAATGTGTCCTGAAACTCCCCGTGAAGTTGTTACCCGCCTCCACGCTGACGGTTCAGTAATAGACCAATAAATCAAAGGTTGAGCTTGATCAAGATTTCTAAATGGTTTTGATCAATTAAAATTGGCAGACAAATCAAACGGGAACGTCACAACGCGGTATTTTTTGACAAGGAACGTAAAGACGTAAAATCGCTGAACTCCAAAATAATATAAATCATACTGACACTGAATTTTTTCTTTTGATCCACTACACCGAACCCAATCCATATGCCTATACCAACTTCTAATCCCATAATCGTTGCTCCGAGCCCTACACCATTCAAAGCAGACGATTCGGTCGATCATGCAGCTATCGAACGCAACGTCGATAAATGGGTGAAAACACCACTTTCTGGCTTTGTGCTGAACTCCGAAAACGGCGAAGAGCAATTCCTCTCTGAAGTCGAACGACTTGAGATTGTCCGCACGGTCAACAACGCCCGAAACGGTAACAAATTCATCATAGGAGGAGTCGACAGTTCATCGGTCTCTGATTCGATCCGTACCGCAGAAGCATTAGTTGATGCCGGAGCGGAAATGATCCGTATACGAATCCCTCGTCTAACCAAATTCGTTACAAACTACTTCGAGCAGGTAGTACCGAGAGTCCCTGCACCGGTGGTCATTATTCACCAAATGGCTCCTGGCATGTTCGCCGGCGGCGATGCTCCTATCGGAGAAAAAGCAGAAGTCATCGGTGACCTTGTTGATATGGACAATGTATTCGGATACATCGCCTCAGGGAATGTTCGATTCGAAGCTCGTGTGCGTAACTTCGTGACTACCGAAAAACCGTTCTGGCTTGGCAACGGACTTCTTCTACTAGCGATGAGTGCCATTGGAGCAAATGGCGCGTGTCTTATGTTCGGCAACGTTGCTCCAACCGAATGTCACCAGATTATTTCAAGCGTGATGAACGATGATTTGGCAGCCGCTCAAGTAATTCACAGTCGAATCGTAGAAGCCGATCACCAGATTCTCGATCGCGGTGCAGCAGGAATCAAGGCGGCCTTAGATTTGCTTGGATACGATGGGGGTGCGCCACGGTTGCCCAACCGTTCGATTTCAAATGAAGACCGGGAGATTATAAAAGCAGCAATGAAGTATGCGCAGCTGATTTAACCAGCTTGGCTACCATATGGACCAGCCTCCATCAATACGGATTTCTTGTCCCGTAATCCATACCCCAGCATCGGATGCTAATAACGCTAGGCTGCCCTTTAGATCCTCGGGTAAACCTGTGCGCCGAAGCGGAACCATGTTTCGGAAGGTTTCAATTTGATCGACGTTGGTATCAATTCGAGGCACTTGACCTGGTGAGATGCAATTAACTGTTATTCCATATTCGCCAAATTCCGCAGCTAATGCTCTCGTAAGATTAAGTACGCCACCTTTGGCTGCTAAATAGGGAGGACCTGACCGGTTGAACTCGGAATTATAAATCCGAGGATCCATTGAAAGCGTTGCCCCTATGGATCCCAAAGTAATAATCGATCCACGCTTTTCGGGAATCATGACTCTGGTCGCGCACTGGGCCGTTATGTATGTCCCAGTCAAATTTACATCCAATGTTTGTTTAAATTCATCTATATCACCATCAGGTGGATAGCTTGTTGTGAATGAACCACCGGCGTTGCATACAGCAATATCAAGCCGACCATTCTCAACCATCACACGTTCTACCAAAGCCTCAACTTGTGACTCATCTGTAACATCACATTCCGTCCCCACCACATCCATACCTCTCCCACGTAAACGCTCCGCGACCTCTTCACAAAGTCGTGCTCTGCGAGAAGCAATGTAAACCTTTGCACCGAGATCACACAAGGCCTCAGTAAAAGCAGTCCCAAGGTGTGTTCCGCCTCCGGTGACAATAGCCGTTCTACCGGTCAGGTCAAATAATTCCTGTATGGTCTTTGTCATTTCACTATCTCGACCTGATGGCGTAGCTTAACTGTCCGTTCTGATGGTTCGTACCACCCCTGTTCAGCGTACTGATCAGTATGCAGATAACACTGGACTCGAACTTCGTTACTACCGTCAGTAAAAGTAAACAAACGGCTCATCGGAATCGAATTCCGCTTGCCGTGGTACCTAGTTATGGCCGATACATTCACAAAATTCACACCCCATTTGCGCTCTATATGAGTCCGACCACCTGTCGTATCATCGGGATGTGTATGGGTATGTGCGCCGAGCCACAAATCTATCGCTGGTTCGTTGCGCGCTAGGTGATCCTCAATTCGGCCAGAATCCTTCTGACCACCAACCCAGTATATGAACGATGAGCCTGGAGCTCCTCCATCTGGCATCCGACCGTGATAACCCTCATCACAACCCTCACCCAAACCTGTAGCGACTGTAGTTTCTTTGATCATGTGGTGATGAGCAGTGATAATAATCTTATCTTTGTTCTCTGATATCTTTTGAACCCACCACTGAAATGTCTCCTCTGAAATAGCACCTGCAGGATATCCACCAAACTCGCCCCTCCCTATAGGTGGACCGCCATCATTTCGGTCAGCAAGCATCAAAAAAATTATATTGCCGACTTCGAATGAATAATTATCCCAAGTCCCTGTTATCGGATATGGTCTCCTGGAGTTATCGACCTGCGAAAATTCCGGGTTACTGCCGGTGGGGTCTATCCATTTCTTGAACCACCACTGCGTTGGCTCCCCCAAACCAGAAGCATCATGATTACCAATCACGTCATAGAAGTGCTCGCGGCCGTGATGTTTAGCAGAAGCATATTGAGAAACAACCAGTTCACCTTCTTCATCATCAGGAGGCAACTGAGACCCCGAGAAATCACCGAGGTTCAAGGCGATATCGAAACCTCCTAACTGTCCCTGCGCGTTTGGCCATGCTTCAGCATGCTGGATTACCTCTTCAAGAGAACGTCTGCCGAATTTTATATCGGTCCCAACATGGGTGTCAGAAAGTGCCCACAGGCGTAGCGTGTTAGCCAAAAATAATCACCTCGTCAGAATTACAAACAACCGAAAACCAAACCCGCCAACATCATATCTGTACCTGTTTCCAGTGTATCGCTCAAATAGGATGTTTCAGTTACCAGCATGCCGACAAAACCAGCGTATACTCGCCGTCCAATACGCTAGTTAAAAAAGTTAGAAAGATCCGATTAGGCATGCCAGCAATAACAAACGTTGAATTCAGACGCTTCTCAGCGAATCACCACAATGCTCAGCGTAACTGGCTTTTGGTCATATTAAACACTGACAATCCGAATGTTTCTGGTATTGGCGATGCATCACCCATGGAAGACGATGATCTCGTAATGGCCATGATCGAAGCGATGGTACAAAAGCATCTATCCGGTAAAGACCCTCTAGAATCTGAAGTCCATTGGACAAATCTGTATCAAGATTTCCAGGCACGAGGCGGACGGATAGCATCAACGGCCCTGTCAGGGATTGACATCGCGTTGTGGGATCTTAAAGGTAAGCTTCTAGACCAACCAGTATGGAAGTTACTAGGTGGCGCCCACAGAAAAAAAATTCGGGTTTACGCAAATGGATGGTATACCAACCCCGGCACACCAGAACAAAACGCAGAAGAAGCAAAGATCGTCATCGACAAGGGCTACACTGCCCTTAAGTTCGATCCGTTCGGCCAAGACAACTTCTATAAATTATCACTCCAAGAATCTCAGTTAGCCGAAGAACGCGTCGCCGCTGTTAGAGAATCTGTCGGACCATTTGTTGACATCCTCGTTGAAGCACACGCCAAGTTCAACGTAATGAATGCAATTCAAATAGGAAAACGCCTCGAAGAATATCGACCACTTTTTTACGAAGAGCCGGTATCTCAAGAACGGGTCTCCGAACTACTAGAGGTTCGAAATAAGGTCAACATCCCGATAGCAACCGGCGAACGTCTCTACACTAAATTTCCATTCGCAGAAATAGTCGACAGGCATGCCGTCGACGTGCTTCAGCCAGACATAGCAAATGCCGGTGGCATCACTGAGTTAAAGAAAATCGCTATCATCGCAGAAGCAAAACATATAACAATGGCTCCGCACAACGTATGCTCTCCTGTCGGAGCAATGGCGGAAATGCACCTTGATGCATCGATCATCAATTTCGAAATTCAGGAGTATCATGCTGAGTTTTACACTGAACACTATTTCACCGTTCTAAACGGGTTTATCCGCCAACAAAACGGTTACGTCGAACTCACTGATGCACCCGGCTTAGGACTTGAACTCAATGAAGAAGAAATCGCAGCGCACCCGCCTCTAACAAAAGTAACCTCGGCTGGAGGCAGAATAAGAGGAATCTAATGACTTCACAGCTTGTTCTTCGATGGTATAAACCGGCTGGGGCGTCAAAATGTCAGTCAACAGAAAATTAGATATTCCACAACGACATATTTGAGAAACAACCAAGTAACTCGAATTCCGTAAAAAAATAATTCCATCGACAGGAGACCTTCGTGATGATCAACAACACTATTATTGAAGCTAATAAGCAAGGCCGAAAAGCTACAGTTTTCGCACTTGCACATCCGGCTTTGTACATGATCGAAATGGCAGCGCATGTCGGCTTCGACGCTATCTCGATAGATGGCGAACATGGTGGCTTCCCGGAAGAGGCGATCGACAATATATGTCGTACAGCAAACGGCTACGGCATGTCGGTCATCGCACGAGTCCCAGACAATGCTGCTTACCAGATCAATCTGTATCTCGACCGTGGAATTCAGGGAGTTACCGGTCCTCACATTAACTCCGGTGAAGAGGCACAAGCACTAGCTGATGCATGTCTCTTTCCGGTCGAAGGCAAACGATCGTGGGGTGGAGGCAGGGGCACAGAATTCAACGATCAGACAGTTCTAGATGAAAAGTACGGAGGCAAGCTCGGATTCGCCAAATGGTCAAATAAAAATATGCTGGTAGTTGCACAAATAGAAGACAAAAAGGCGTGGGATAACCTTGACGATATCCTTGCCGTCCCCGGCCTTACTGGTGTGACGGGTGGACCACACGATTTCGCTCAATCACTCGGTCACCCTGGTGAACCCAATCATCCTGATCGTATTGCTGCCACACTTGATGTCGAGACACGAGCAAGAGCCGCAGGTAAAACTGCCGGTGGTGATCTAACAACAGGCATTGGTATCGCAGAGTTGATGTTAGGAGAAGCGCGCGCCTTCGTGGCCGCTCATAAGAATGACAAATTGGATTAGCGGATAGTGGTTAGTCCTGGCCAAACCATTCCTAATATCCAAAGTTAATTCAACTTAATCCAGTTACAACAAAAAGGACCCCATTCCTCTAACCATGTGTTTAAATGGGTAAAGGAATTGAGTGAGCCATAACTCAAACCACATCCAAAACCTACGCTATTACAAATCACTTGCAAGCAAAAGTCATGCGGAAGTTAAAAACCCGATATCTCTAACCTGAGATAGCATTACACGTATGGACAACGATAAAATCCTAGAAAGCGGTGAAAAATCTGGCACCGTCACTAACCAGATATCCAACAATTCTTCACTCATAAACGCTCAACTATTACCAGGTGAGCGGGTGATCTCTAAGCTTAAATCAAATAATGACGGAGGATTTGAGCTCACTCACAATAGGATCATATATACCCGTGATTCACGATCAACGGTTGTATATTCATCGATCCAGATCCAAGATATTTCGTCAATCCAGATCTTCAGACGCCCAAGAGCCCGTAGAAGTGCTGTGTGGGGCATCATTGGATTATTCAGTGCTATCGGCGTCTGGCAAGTTACCCCAAATTCCACCCCAGGGATCATAGCCGCACTGGCTGTGGCATTAATTTCGCTAGTTTTGATAGCAGATTATTGGTTACGTCCAGACGGAGTTCATATTGAATTCCAAACCACGGCAGGAAAAGTCAGCGGGGAGGTAGGCAATAAGTTATCCGAAGCTGTGAACTTCCTGCAGGAAGTTGAGGATACAAGGCGGCGCCTCGTACCAAGACGAATTGGGTCCCCTTTTCGCAACTACCCATCCAATCGACTCTAAGTCACGCTCCCTATCCTAAGATTGGGCATCACATCCAAATCACATTGATCCCGCCGACCTAAGCGATAGTTGATAAGGCCGGCCATAGCAATCATTGCACCGTTGTCAGTACAAAACTCAAAAGGTGGTATACCAACAGGAAGCGGCGATTTCTTCACAAGAGTTTCACGCAAAGCTTTGTTGGCCGCCACACCACCTACTAACACAATGCCCGCGCAATCCTCCCTGAGGGCTGCCTCAACTGTTTTGGATACTAGTACATCCACAGCTGAATCTTGAAATGCCTTTGCGAGACCAGCAATGATTGTATGATCAACTTCCTCAAGAGAATTATCAGGTGGGTATATTCCTAAAGAACGGGCACGATTCAGCGTGGCTGTTTTAAGCCCACTAAATGAAAAATTATCTGTACCTTTCATCCACGCTCTTGGTAACGACTCAATCGTCGGAGCATCTTGAGCTACGCGCTGTATTTCAGGACCGCCAGGATAACGAAGGCCCAGCACACGCGCTGCCTTATCAAAAGCTTCACCTGCGGCATCGTCTCGAGTTTCACCTAATAATCTGAACTTACCATGATCTTCTAGCAGAACAAGTTCGGTATGTCCCCCCGACACAATAAGACACATAATTAACTTTTCACCGACATATTGCTGGAAAGGTTGGAGATCGTTTTTTTGAGTCCTTATCCAAGCCCCATACACATGACCCTCCAAATGATTAACCCCAACCAATGGGACCCCAATCGCAGATGAAAGGGCTTTCGAGAAATTCAATCCGGTGATTAAAGACCCTGCAAGTCCCGGACCGTATGTAACCCCCACTGCATCAATATCGCTCCAATCAATCCTTGACTCCAAAATAGCTTGTTCACAAACAGGGCGAATATCTAAAACATGCTGGCGCGACGCTACTTCCGGGACAATCCCACCGTACCGGGCGTGAACATCAACCTGTGTAGCTACCACGTTAGCTAACGCAAAGCCATCCCCGTCAACCACCCCAACGGATGTCTCGTCACAACTTGTTTCGATTCCTAAAATAATCATCTCAATATGTTCAATGTAACGCTAAAGCCAGTGTTTTTCCCGACCTACGGATAGTAATATGCTGAATGGTCAAGCATAAACGCGTCTGGTATTAACGGCATTCACCTAGAAAGCCTAAAAAATGCCAAACAAAAAATTGAAGTACCCCTCAATAAGTGGATCACAATAGGAGCGTTAAGAATTTGGATTCAAATAACTGGCCGGAATGTATGGCGTGTAACGTAGGGTGTTTGGTGCCTTTATCTGATTTCGGCGCCCAAGGAGCCGCTGTGCACTATAAGGCTTGGGTCTGCACCAATCCAGAGTGTGAGTTCAATTTGAAAATCCGAAACGGCGAGATCCATTTAGGCGAAGACATCCATAAAGGCGCTAGGATCCGTTAGTATTCGTCCATGTAATTCAAAGTGAACATTGGATTACGTTCTTCGGAATAGAGATGGCCAAAACACCAATACCTGCTACTGATAAGCCATCAAGGTTTTCAGTGGCAGCGATTTCTGCATATGCGATAGCGCTGTTGGGTGTGGCCCTTGTAGTGACCTCCAGCTGGTATTTCTACTCTAAAATGCGCTCAGGATCAGACGCGGATAAATTCACCTACAGTATTCCGGAAGAATCCCTTGGCAACCACTTAGGCAGATCAATTTCTACTGTCGCAAGCACCCATGTAGAAAGCAAAGCCCCCATACCGTTAACTCAACGAAGAGCTAACACAGATCAATTCGCCAATCTTTATCCTGGTGCGCTGTTGAATCCTAAGTACTGGTCTCAACCAGAATGGGCAGGTTCAGATCCATATGGCGGCCCCACCATTCCAGACAAGTTCGTTCCAATTTTATCCACCGATATTTTCCAAAATTTCAACCCCAATTCAAAAGCAACTGGAATCAGAATTCCTTCTATTAACGTTGACGCAACAGTGGTAGACCTAGGAATTATTGATGTAGCAAATGAACGGTCTTACGAAACACCAGACAACACAGTAGGACACATCCCAGAAACACCAGACCCTGGCCAACAAGGAAAAGGTTGGTTCTTTGGACATCTTGAGAGCTTTACAGCAGGCGAAGGAAACATATTCAGACATCTACCAGAAGTTACTGACCTTATCAAAGAAGACCCTGTAGACATTTATCTTCAGACCAACGATGCAGAGTTCATTTATCGGGTCACAACGACCAGCCAGATGCATGAAGAAGATCTCCATCTCACCACCTCAAACGATGCGCAAATTACACTGGTAACGTGTTGGCCTCCCCGGGTATATGATCAACGAATAATTGTTAATGCCACCTTGATTGCGTATAGGTATCTGTAAACGGTAACTGCGTGAGAAAAGTCCAGTTGACTTGTCATTAATGACGGTAAATTCCTCACCATATTTATCACTTCTGCGCGATCATAATAAGGGATTTATCATGCAAAAATCCTGCCTGCTAAAACGAGCAGCTTGAACCAAGTCAATATCGCAATATTGGAAGTCAAATAACAATGGAATCATACGGGCACTCGTCACATTCGACTTCACCTAAGTTCCCTATCGTAAAAGACAAGCTGCTACTGTTACTGCTTTCACTGGCTGTCTTGGGAGCCATACTTCAAATAACAGTTGGCGGAGTAGTTCGAGTCACTGGTTCAGGAGATGGCTGCCCAGATTGGCCCACTTGCTATGGGCAATGGATACCACCATTAGATCAACAAACGATTGATAAATTATGGACTGGGTCACCTACCGCCGTACCACGCCCACATAATGTCGTATTGGAATACAGTCACCGCTCAATTGGAACATTGCTAGGTCTCACAATCGTAGCTGCAGTTGTAAGGCTTTGGCTCCGACATCGATCAGAATCAGTCGTAGCATGGCTTGCAAGTGCAGAACTTGGCCTAATCGCCATAGTTGGAATGCTAGGCGGTTTGGTGGTACTGAGCGACCTGGACCCAGCAATCCGAACTACGCATCTATTTTTAGCTGAAATCGTGGTCTGCTTGGGCGTATTAGCTTTAGTGGCTGCTTCGCATTCAAGAAATGGATCTATTGGCAAAAGTTCACGTTGGATCTGGGGAAGAGTCAGTAATGAACACAGGAGTGCACTAAATATCTCCGCGGCTGCAGCAATATTGTCTCTGATCGCTTTACTTTCTGGTTCTTACGCTGTCTGGAAAGAGGCAGGAGCTGTGTGTACCTCTTGGCCACTATGTGGACCTGACATCATTCCCAAATCAAGCCTTGCATGGATTCACATGTCACACAGGTTGTTGTCATTAGCATCTGTAATAGCAGTACTTATTGCAGGACACCGCGTGTGGCGCCTTCCAAATACCAGTAAAACCCTGCGTGCAGCAGCTTTGGGATCAGCTATTCTCATTTTCGCCCAAATGTTAATGGGAGCTGCTAACCCGTGGACCACATTTTCTGTTTGGGCTCGCGCAGGTCACCTCAGCCTAGCTACCGTGGTGTGGATCGATATGGTTTTACTTGTAGCATTAATACTGCGTCCAGTTTCTATACACGATCAACATTTGATGCAAACAGACTCTGCCCAATCCGTAACCACCGGTTAAGATTCAACAATGACAACTAACGAAACAGCCAATCGGAGAAACTTACTCCCATTGTTAGGGGATTTTTTAGCCCTGACAAAGCCCCGAGTCATGTCACTACTTCTTGTTTCAGCGGTGGCAGGAGCATTTCTCGGCGCTCAATCAACGCCCAGCTTGAAAATAATAATAGCCGTGATAATTGGTGGAGCACTAGCATCTGGTGGAGCGGCTTCTTTGAATATGGCTTACGAAAGCGAGCTTGATAAAAAAATGGGGCGGACAAAAAACCGTCCTGTCGCTGAAGGCAGAATAGCGTTTAAGACAGCGGTACTTTTCGGGATCGCACTCAACGTAGGATCATTCGTAATACTCACACTAATGGCCAACATGTTGGCAGCTGGTTTAGCCATCGTTGGAACACTACTCTACTTCGGTTTGTATACGGTCATACTCAAACGCACAACAACCCAAAACATTGTAATCGGAGGAGCAGCTGGAGCAGTTCCTCCACTTGTGGGTTACGCCGCATCAGCAGGCACGGTTGATCTTTCAGCTTGGTATCTGTTTGTAATCATATTTTTCTGGACTCCTCCACATTTCTGGGCACTGGCCATCATGATCAAAGATGACTACGCTCGAGCAAATATCCCAATGATGCCGGTGGTCATGGGTATCAAACACACGACTAAGCAGATACTTCTATATACGGCTGTACTTTCTGTGTTAACCATTCTGTTCGGGTTTGTTTCACAAACTTTAGGTTGGATATACACGATTGGATCAGCATCATTGAATTTAATTCTGTTTTGGTATGCATACCGATTGTTTAAAAGCTCAGATCGTCTAGCGGCTACAAAACTCTACAAATACTCATTGTTATATTTAGCATTGTTTTTCTTATTGGTAATGATCGATTCCGTGTGGGAATAAGATTCTCCACCTATGTGGTGCTTCCAAGTTAGAATCTAAGCATGGGACTGCTAAAAACAACTCTCA
>CAJWJL010000029.1:0-17182 GCA_913042135.1 uncultured Chloroflexota bacterium
CCTTCTTATCTGCCTTAAGTCCAGTAACTCTCACCTCACTAGCGTTGATGACGATAACGAAGTCACCTGACAGCATATGAGGCACATACGTAGGCTTATGCTTTCCCATAAGAAGTGTGGCAACTCGAGTTGCAAGCCGACCGAGAACCTGACCGCTCGCGTCGATAACTTGCCAGTCATTTACAACTACAGAAACACTCGGGTTATATTGCTTTATCTTGGTAACCATATTCAATCCATAATTCTCGACGTTCTATTTTACGCCTAAGTCGACTGTGTCAACAGCAGCATAAACAGGCAATCCACACTCTCCGGATCCGTTATATGCAATCTTGGTTAAACAAAGACCCTCTGCAGGCATAACGTTGCTTGCAACGCCTCGTTCTACGGAGCTGAGCAACTCATCGACGATGTTGATTGGAGAGTGACCTCTACCGACGTCATACAGAACACCAACAATTCGTCGCATTTGCTGATGCAAATATGCGTTCGCTGTGATCGTAATTTCAACATTATCGCCATTACGTACGGCTGAGGCATGTTCAACAACGCGTCTTGTTGGTGCCCTATCCGGAGTACTAGGCCCTGCAAAAGCAGCAAAGTCATGAGAACCAATAAAGGCTTGAATAGCGTTATTCATTACCACGGCGTCAAGATTTGTACGTACATGAGTGACGAACTGTCGTCCGAGAGCAGGCTCAGATTGGGCATCATTGAATGTGTATACATATGTACGTGAGGTAGCGTCACTACGAGGATCAAACCCCTCGGGTCCATCTTGAACCTGTTGGGCACAGATGATACGCACGTCTTTTGTCATATGGTAATTCAATGCTTTCCTGATCTGATCGGGTGACATATCAGTCTTCTGATCGAAACGCCCGACCTGTCCTCTTGCGTGCACTCCAGAGTCTGTGCGACTAGCCAGATATATTCTTACATTTTTTTGAAAAATCTTAAGCAGGGCTTTTTCGATCTCACCCTGAACAGTTCTCGCATTGGATTGCAGCTGAGAACCATGAAACTCTGTCCCGTCGTATTCCACGACTAATCCAATACGCATCTGAACTTTAATCGATCAATTCAATCAGCGCCATTTCTGCAGCATCACCAGGTCGTACACCCAATCGAGTTATACGAGTGTAGCCGCCATTTCGCTCCTGAAAACGTGGAGCGATATCATCGAACACCGTCTTCAAAACTGATTTATCAGTAATAAAAGCTGCTGCTTGACGCCGATCATGAAGCGTTCCACCCTTACCCAGACTTACCATTTTTTCCGTTAAAGGACGGATTGCCTTGGCCTTAGCAATTGTGGTCTTAATCTGACCATGCCGAAGCAAATCGGTCACCATGATTCTAAACATGGCCCTACGTGGACCTGAAGCTCTGCCAAACTGCTTACCTGATATCTTATGCCTCAATAGCTTTTTCCTCAGAACCTTCAGCAGCAACCTCTTCGGTGTCACCATCCTCGGCAGAGGAGGCATCATCTTCAGGCAACATATTCCGCTCAGCAAGCTTGTCATACAGTTCGTCGAGAGACTTTTGACCGAAATTTCTAATCTTGAGTAGTTCGCCCTTGGGAATGGAAATCACTTCGCCAACCCGATTCAACCCAGCACGCTTCAGGCAGTTAAGTGTCCGCGCAGAGAGAGCAAGGGTTTCCACCAAAGTATTGTAAACGTCCGGAGAAATACCAAGACCTGCTGCAGGACTGGCTTCTTCTTCCGGTTCCTTGTCGAGTCTCGTGAACAGGAAAAAACATTCCATCAAGGAATTTCCTGACGACTGAATGGCTTCAAGTGGCGTAATGGTCCTATCAGTCCAAACCTCAACAATTAAACGTTCAAGATCAGAACGCTGTCCCACACGCGTTGGTTCAACGGAGAAATTCGCTTTACGAACGGGCGTAAAGATAGCGTCTACTGGAAGAACACCTATTGGTAAACCTTCATCTTGGCTTGCGGGTTCGTAACCAACTCCCTGCTCAACATTGAATTCCACAGACAGTCTTGCATCAGCGTTATCAAGAGTAGCAAGATGATGCTCTGGGTTTACTATTTCGAAATCAGCCGTTGCCATAATATCCCCTGCGCGTATTTCCCCCTCACCATCAACCTCAAGACGCAATCGCCCAGGACGTTCGGACAATGAACGTATACGAATACCTTTAACGTTCAACAAAAATTCAACTACTTCTTCACGCATATGAGGAATCGTAGAGTACTCATGAAGAGCCCCAACAACCTTCACCCATGTGACAGCAGTACCAGGCAACGAATTAAGCAAAGAACGACGCAACGGGTTACCCAATGTCACTCCCCAACCGCGTTCGAGGGGCTCCACAACGAACCGACCATAATGCTGTTCATTTTCTTGAATAGTAATCGATAGATCTGGGATCTCTGGTGCTACAGGCGGCAATTCCTCCTGAGGAGTAATACCGTACATTCGTTCAAGCATCTGGGTTATCTACCTCCTGGAGTAGTACTCGACTATCTGGCGTGTATCAATCGCAAGTTCGACTTCATTTGTTCCCGGAACCGTTACAACCTCACCAATATGTTTGTCCGAATCTACATTCAGCCAACTGGGGATCACTGAATTCGATCCCATGCCTGCAGAAACGATTTCGAACAACCCAGTCTTCTTGGACTGCTCGCGCCAACTGATACGATCGCCAGCCTTAACTTGGTAAGAAGGAATATTCACTTTTTTCCCATTTACTTGAATATGACCATGACCTACGATCTGTCGGGATTGCGGCCGGGAATCAGCAAATCCTAGTCGATAAACAACATTATCAAGCCGGCTCTCTAGAAGTTGAAGTAAACGATCACCCGTTACCCCATCAAGACGGCTAGCTTTTTTATAGTAGTTGCGAAATTGTCGCTCCAACACGCCGTATATCGCACGTGCTTTCTGTTTTTCGCGGAGTTGCGTGCCGTATTCAGAAATTCGTCGTCGACGCTGCTGGGTAGACTTGTCGCCTGGAGCACTCTTACGGCGTTCCCACGCACATTTACCAGCAGGCTTTGAGCAGAGCTTCATCCCGAAGCGTCGGCAGTTCTTACATTTAGGTCCAGTGTACCTTGCCATCTAAATCCTTGAATTACTCATTGTGTGTGCTAATGTTTTCCATCATAAAACCAAAGTTTGGACTGACCGATAGAAGTACAGATCCAACCATATAAATATCTAGACTCGCCGCTTTTTCGGAGGCCTACATCCATTGTGTGGGACAGGCGTGACATCTCGTATCGACACAACACGTATACCTGCCCCTTGGATAGCCCGAATCGCTGCCTCACGGCCAGAGCCCGGGCCCTTAACCATCACATTAACCGTTTTTAACCCATGTTCCGTCGCAGCTCGAGCTGCTGTTTCTCCCGCGCGCTGTGCAGCAAATGCAGTGGACTTTCTTGAGCCGCGAAAGCCCATCGCTCCGGCACTGCTTTGCGAAACTACGTTCCCTTGTGGGTCTGTAAATGTAATAAGGGTGTTGTTAAAAGTGGCGCTAATAAAAGCTTTGCCCTGTGGGACAAATTTCTTCTCACGCCTACGAGATCGTTGCCTTGGCATATTTCTTTCTTTTTTAATTTAGTTGCCGATTTTGATCGTAATGATTTTCATAGTAAATGAACAATAAACCCGCTTGAGATTAGGTCGTTATGGAGCAACGACTCGTTTACGTCCAGCAACCGTTTGCCTACGACCACGTTTGGTTCGCGCATTAGTTTTTGTTCGCTGCCCTCGAACAGGTAGGCCACGGCGATGTCGCAGACCTCTGAAACTCTGAATATCGGTCAGTCGGCGAATGTTTAGTTGGGTCTCTCGACGAAGATCTCCTTCAATCAACAGACCCGTCCTCTCGACAGCACTTCTCACCCGAGCCAAATCTTCATCCGACAGATCTCGAACTCGTATCGAATCTCCCATCCCTGAATCCGCAACAATCTTTTTAGATGTCGACCGACCAATCCCGTAAATCGAAGTCAACGCTATTTCAAGTCTCTGGTTGTCTGGAATATTTACACCAGCAATAATCGCCATAAAACGATTTCTCCTGTTCAGTCACTAACCCTGCCGCGCCTTAAGACGAGGATTTTGTTTGTTAATCACATACACGCGGCCTTTCCGACGGACAATTTTACTACCAGGGTGTTTAGCCTTGACTGATGCCTTTACTTTCATAATTTGTCTCGTTTTATCTCCATAACGCGCTCACATAAAAACTAATCAGATAACTACTACTTAAAGCGGTATGTAATCCGCCCACGTGTTAAATCATAAGTCGAAAGCTCTACTAAAACTTTATCGCCAGGAAGAATGCGAATAAAGTTTTTACGGATTTTTCCTGAAGCATGAGCCAAAACTTCGTGACCATTAGGGAGCTCGATCTTAAAAAAAGCGTTAGGCAACGCCTCATTCACAAGCCCCTCTACTTCTATTGCTTCCTTTTTTGCCAAGTTACACTCAGCCCATCTGCTGATCATCGCTATTATTCAACTGTGAGAACCAGCGGACCGTCCTCCGTAATCGCTACCGTATGTTCAAAATGACACGAAAGAGAACCGTCTGCAGTCACGACCGTCCATTCGTCATCAAGTATCCGAGTTTGCCATCCACCAGCATTCACCATTGGTTCTATCGCCAAAACCAAACCCACCTGAAGCTCTAGCCCTTGTCCAGATGGACCGAAATTCGGAACCTGCGGTGGTTCATGTAAGCGTTTGCCAATGCCGTGTCCAACATATTCACGAACCAGTTCGTAAGACCTAGGAGCTACATAGCTCTCAATAGCATTAGATATGTCGCCTATACGGTTACCATGTCGTGCTGCTTTGATCCCTACCTCTAACGACTTACGAGTCGTATCAATCAGATCGTCCTTTTCACTTGTAGAATCACCCACAACCTCTGTCACCGCATAATCACTGTTATAGCCGTCTACCAAAGCACCGCAATCAAGTGTGACTAGGTCACCCGATCGTACAATTCGATCCCCTGGTATCCCATGAACAATTTCTTCATTAATCGATATACACGCCGTCGCCGGAAAACCATATAGCCCCAAGAAACCAGGTTTTGCACCTTCAGACTCGATTGCCACGCGCGCAATTTCATCCAGTTCACGAGTTGTTATTCCCTGTTCGAGCGCTTCGAACGCTTTTCTAACAGCAAACGCGACAACACGACCCGCCTCACGCATTGCTTGCAATTCTGCCTTTGTCTTCAGTGTGGGACCTAGAGCAGAATTATCGCTAGCAACAATTTTGGGTGTCGATTCACTATTCAAAGAGCGAACACTCCCCAGTATATCTCAAATACGCGCTCAGTTGAATGGTGCATCGGACCCTATTACTTTAGTAAGTTCCTTAAACACCGCATCAGGTGTTCCTGTGGCAACAACTTCAGCTACATTCCCACGCAATTGGTAATATTCCAAAACAGGAGCCGTCAACTCCTCGTAGACCTTCATACGATTCTTAACAGCGTCGGTCTTGTCATCATCTCGAACCATGACTTCCCCCGCGCATTGGTCACAGACACCTGACTTCATAGGTGGATCTACTTCCAAGTTATACGGTGTCTGACATTCTTTGCACACAACCCTACTGGATAACCTCCGTATGAGTTCATCAGTGTTAACTGCCATATGAACGACTTGATCAACAGGCAAGCTAATCTGTTCAAGTGCTTTATCAAGTGATTTCGCCTGAACTAGGGTTCTCGGAAAACCATCAAGCAATACACCTGTCGGATCAGCGATATGTTGTTGAATCATCTCTATTATGTTGGAATCTGGCACCAATTCTCCGCTGTTCATAAACTTCTTAGCCAGTAATCCCAACTCAGTACCTGATGCAACTTCAGAACGTAGCATGTCTCCGGTTGAAAGGTGTGTCATACCGGTCGACTCCGCGAGTCGGCGTGCCTGCGTCCCTTTACCCGCTCCTGGGGGGCCCAATAAAACTATACGCATTTACTCATGGCCAGTGGCTAACGGACGAATCCTTCATAGTTTCGCATCAGCAGTTGCGACTCCAACTGTCGCATCGTATCCAGTGCAACTCCCACCATAATAAGCAAACTCGTACTCTGAAGAATGGTGGTGGCATTAGGCAAATTCGTAACCAGTTGAGCTAGGTATGGCACGATTGCAATGCCACCTAAAAACAATGCACCACCCCAGGTAATGCGCAACACAACCCGCATCAAATAAATCTTGGTTGGCGGCCCGGGACGAATACCAGGAACGAATCCACCATTTTTTTGAAGGTTTTCTGCGAGATTCTGCTGGTTGTGCACAACTAAGGTGTAAAAGAACGTGAAGATAACAACTAGCAAAAACACCGCTACCCAGTACATCGTGCTCGTCGGTCCAAATGAATTCTGGAAGAAATTGGCTATATTAGAGATAAGTCCACCCGAACCATCATTGAAATAACTGGCAACCACTGAAGGCAAAATCAAAATGGAAAAAGCAAATATTAGTGGAATCATCCCAGCCGCATTCACACGCAGGGGAATATGAGTGGCGCCCGACTGTCTATACATCTGCCCACCCCGAAATACACTTCGCCCATATTGAACAGGAATTTTTCGTTGTGCTTCCGCGAAATATACGATCAAATAAACAATCGCTATCGCAATAAATATGAGCATCCCAACTTGAAACGTTTGTTCACGCAATAACCATAATTGACCGACAACCTGTGGCAGCGTAGAAACTATGCCTGCAAAAATAATCAACGATATCCCGTTACCGATACCTTTTTCAGTAACAAGCTCTCCCATCCATACCAATAGCATCGTTCCAGCCGCCATTGCAGTTAGGATCGCAACCGTATTTAAAGTATCGGCTCCAAAACCAATACCAGTAATAGCAGCTCCACCTTGGGAAGCAAATCCACCTGCGAACAAATTCAATTGACCATAACCTTGAAGGAAAGCCAGCGGAACAGTCAGATAATGTGTGTATCGGTTTATCGCCTGTCGGCCACCTTCACCTTCCTGCGAAAGATTTTTCAGAGTAGGAATAATCGGCGTCATAATCTGCAGAATGATGGATGCTGTGATGTACGGATACACGCCAAGTGCAGCAATAGAAAGGTTCCTAAGTGCGCCTCCTGAAAATAGGTCGAGAAAACCGAGCAAAGGGTTCGCCTCGAAAGCAGCCGCTAAAGCCTCTCTGTCTACTCCTGGAACCGGTACATGAGCGAAAAATCTAAATATGACAAGGATCCCGAGGGTGAACAGGATCCTGAATCGAAGATCTGGGATACGCCATGCATCCGCTGCTGCTCGAAATAATGCAGGTACTGCAGATCCGGACGTTTGTGTAGCCTGGGTCATAATTACTTAGTTGGTTCAGCTTTTGTTGATTCGCTTGATTCGGTAGCACCTATTACTGTGACGGTTCCACCAGCATCCTCTATCTTTTGCTGGGCGTGTTTGCTGAAAGCATGCGCAACAACGCTCAATTTCTTGGTTAGCTTGCCACTCCCAAGAATCTTAATACGTGCATTTTTCTTGCGGACAGCACCTACAGCTACGAGATTTTCAACCGTTACCTCTGAACCCGATCTAAACCGTTCAAGAACCTCAACGTTAACAGGTGTTGATTCAACACGAAAAATATTGGTGAAACCACGCATGTGGGGCAAACGTTTGATCAGTGGGAGTTGGCCGCCTTCAAAAAGAAATGGAACACTACCACGTTGTTTCTGCCCCTTTGAACCTCGACCGGAATAAGTGCCATTTCCAGAACCATCACCTCGGCCAACGCGTTTACGATCTTTCTTTGATTTTTTTGAGGGTTTTAACTGATGGAGACTAGACATATCTAAATTATTACCTGGAGCCAATTATTATTAGCCAATATATTTACTTCGTTTCCTCAACAGCAACAAGATGCAAAACTTTTTTGATCATGCCACGAATTTGAGGGCTGTCATTCTGTGTAACCACATGACGAATCTTGCGAAGCCCGAGTGCCTTCAGCGTCGCCTTTTGATCAGGTTTAGTACCTATGTCACTTTTTAATTGTGTAATGCGTAATTGGGCCATAGTTTATTAAATCTACGAGTTTTCTTCTTCGCTAGAAACACTTTTACCTTTTCTTCGTTCAGTAGCGGCAATGGGATCTCGTAGTTGATGAAGTGCCTCGAGAGTAGCTCTCACAATATTAATCGTATTGGCTGAGCCAAATGTCTTTGAAAGAACATCCTTCACACCAACCGCCTCCATAACCGCGCGAACACCACCTCCTGCGATCACACCTGTACCGGGCGCCGCAGGTTTCAGCAAAACCTTTGCACCAGAAAATTTTGAAGTGATTTCATGAGGAATTGTTGGTCCATTCAATTCAACATGTGCCATCGCCTTTTTGGCATATGTTGTACCTTTCCGAACCGCATCAGGAACAGCACCCGCCTTACCAAGAGCGGCACCAACATTACCATTCGCATCTCCAACTACGACCATTGCGTTGAATGTCAGATTTCTACCGCCTTTAACTACTTTAGAAACTCTGCGAATCTTTACGACTCGCTCGACAAGACCCGAATCTTCTTCCTCACGTCGTGGGCGTCGACCTCGACGTTCCCCACCTTGTCTGCGTCCACCTCCTGGGCCGCGAGAGTCCGAGTTATTGCCCCTACGAGGCCCCCTGCGTGAATCATTCTGAGACGCAACCATTTAAAAACTAAGTCCTTCTGATCGAGCGGCATCAGCTAATGCCTTAACTCGACCGTGATATTTGTAACCACCCCGATCAAATACGACCTTGGTAATCCCTGCTGAAAGAGCAGACTTGGCAATTTTTTCGCCAACCGCTTTTGCGACATCAGTTTTCGTATCGTCACGTTTCATCTCGAGTGATGTCGCTGCAGCCAAAGTGTGGCCACGATCATCATCAATCACTTGAGCATAAATATGATTACTGCTACGAAAAATGGCCAATCTAGGACGCGTTGAAACGCCGCGTATATTCTTGCGAACACGGCGATGCCTAATCCACCTTTTTCGGGTATCGAACTTCCTATTGCCCATGGCTAAACACCCGTTCCAACCGCTGTTTTACCAGCTTTACGTCGAATCACTTCATCTGAATATTTAATGCCTTTACCCGTGTATGGATTTGGCTTTCGAACCTTACGTATTCGGGCCGCCTGATCACCTACGTCTTCTTTGCTTGGACCACTAACAACAATAAACGTCTGACCATCAGCCGTAAGTTTATTATTTCCGATCGGCTGAATATCAATAGGGTGAGAGTAACCAACATTGACTTCCAACCCTCCACCCTTTTGTTGCACCCTGTAACCAGTTCCAATCAGCTCAAGTCTTTTTGAAAAACCATCAGAACAACCAATCACCATATTGTTAAGCAAGCTTCTAGTAAGACCATGCAGGGCCCGTTGATCAGGTTCGTCATTAGATCGAGTCACACTAAGTACCCCATCAGTCAAATCAATTTTCATACTCGCCGGAAAAGTACGCGATAATTCTCCAGCCTTCCCTTTTACCATGACTGTAATACCATCGAGTTTAATCTCTATGCCATCAGGGACATTTATCGGAGCTTGACCTATACGAGACACTGTATATCTTCTCTCACAAATAATACGTTTCTAATTTCAACCAACATTATGGTGTTACCAAATGTAAAAAAGCAGTTCCCCGCCAACACCTTCACGGCGCGCCTGCTGTCCTGTCATAACTCCCTTTGAAGTTGACATAAATGCAACTCCAAGACCACCAAAATACCGAGGCACTTCGTTTTTACCGACATAAACCCGCAGGCCAGGTTTACTCACGCGTTTCAACCCTTGGATCACAGGAGATTTATCTTCATAGTAACGCAACTGAACTTCAAGTGTTTTAACGGCCGAATCGGTTTCATCAAGCGCAAAACTAGATATAAAGCCCTCTTCAGCAATGAGCTTCAAAAGAGAAGACTTCATACGCGATGCAGGTATCTGAAGTGACTCATGTCGTACCTGAACCGCGTTACGGATTCGGGTAAGCATGTCGGCTATTGGATCTGTTACTGGCAACTTTAAAAATTCTCTCGATAATATGGTGGGTGTTACAAGCTTCCCTTACGTATTCCAGGCAACTCGCCTTTCAATGCAAGGTCGCGAAAAGTGATTCGGGACAGGCCAAAAAAACGCATGTAACCTCTGGGGCGACCCGTAACGGCACAACGATTACGCAGACGTATCGCCGCAGAATTACGAGGCAATTTGGCCAGTTCTTGACGAGCAGCAAATCGCTCTTCGGCCGATCGATGAACATCAACCGAAGCCTTGCGTAATTCTTTACGCATTTCAGATTTAGCATTTACCAATTTCTGGCGACGCTTTTCTCTTTCAATCATTGACTTTTTAGCCAAAACATAAACTCCAGATTAATTAAAGAGCACCAACGGGTTCGTCGACACGCGCAAACGGCATGCCAAGTAACTCAAGAAGCCGACGTCCTTCTTCATCAGAGCGAGCGGTGGTGACAAAAGTCAGCTGCATCCCTCGCATACGATCAATTTCATTGTAGTCAATTTCAGGGAACGTGGATTGATCGCGCAATCCAAGAGAATAATTTCCTCTACCATCAAAAGCAGTACGACTAATACCGCGGAAATCACGTACACGAGGAAGGGTAATATTCACAAATCGGTCGTAAAACTGCCACATCCGGTTTCCACGCAATGTCACAGATGTGCCAACCACCGATCCCTCACGTAATTTGAAATTCGCAATCGACATTTTGGCACGATTTTCGATTGGCTTCTGCCCGGATATCTTCTGAAGATCCCCAACAGCAGCACCAACGGCTGAATTACTCTCAAGTGCCTCACCCAAACCAATATTGAGCACAATTTTTACAATCTTCGGCACTTCCATAGGATTCTTATAACCGAACTCACGGGCAAGCACCTGAACTACTTCTGCAGCATACACTTGCTTCATTCGAGGAGTTTCCGTCTGTATCACAGAAGTCTTAGCGTTTGACTTGGTCGCAGCCTCAGTCTTAGAAGTTTTGGCAATTTTAGGTTTCCGAGTAGATGATCTTTTTGCCGCGGCTTTCTTCGCCACCGGCTTTTTCGCCGATGTCTTTTTACTTTTGCTATTGGAAGCCTTTGCCCTTGTTTTCTGTTCTTCAGTCATATTATCGTCAGGAGCGTTTACCACTCTTGACCACCCTTACTTTCGTTCCATCTTCGAGGATATTCTGACCAGATCGACCAACATTGCCCGTCTCTGGATCAATAAGCATTACATTGGATAATGAAATCGAGGCCTCACCTTGAACCATTCCGGTCTGCGCCACGCCAGGCTGGGCCTTCACATGGCGGGTAACCATATTGACTCCCTCAACCACAACTCTGTTCTCTAAAACGAGAACTCGGATAACGGAACCCCGCTTGCCTTTATCTTTACCGCTGATGACCATCACTTGATCATCTCTTTTGATACGCGTTTGGCTCATTAATCACAAAACCTCCGGTGCCAAAGACACAATACGCATGAACTGCTTGTTTCTTAGTTCACGGGCTACTGGACCAAAAATACGAGTCCCTCGAGGGTTTTCATCGTCCCCGATAATCACACAAGCATTATCGTCAAATCTAATGTATGAACCATCCGTCCGCCGGACTTCTTTGGAAGTCCTAACAACAACAGCCTTTACAACTTGATGCATTTTTACAGTACCGCCGGGCTGAGCGTCTTTTACTGTGCAGGTAATTACATCACCTAAACTAGCGTAACGTCGCGCACTTCCACCGATGATATTTATGCATAACACTTCGCGAGCACCCGAGTTATCGGCAACTTTAAGCCGTGTCTCTCTCTGAATCATTTGATCTAGTCCTCGGATCCCTCTGAATCTGGTGTACCTGCCAAGGCAGCCTCATTATCAATATCCGAAGGTTGAATATCAGCTACCTCGACTCTATCGAGGATGTTAACCAAACGCCAACGCTTAGTTTTCGAAACGGGTCGACCCTCTTCAATCAATACCCGATCACCAACCGTTGCCTGATTCGACTCATCATGGACTACAAATTTCGTAATCTTCCGGCGAGCCTTCTTGTAAATACGGTCACGTTGCAACCAAGAGACACCCACAACAATACTCTTGTCATTTTGGTCTTTCAGGACAGTACCAGTCTGTTGTTTGCGGGCCAACCTATTCTCCTTGCGCCGGCGATTGGGGTGATTTAATTGTCAGGTTTACAGTAATGGCGCGCTCTCGAATCACAGTCTTAATACGCGCTATTGTTTTTCTCGTATTCCCGAGTTCATTCGTATTCGTCAATTGCATTGTCGCCTTCCTAAACCTCAGGTTCATTAAGGCCCGTTCCTGTTCAGTGAGCTCTTTTTCAAGCTCGCTGTCACTTAATTCTCTTACTTCAGTAATCTGCATCACTCGCAAGTTCCTACCGCTTACGGTTTATTCGCTCTAAGCCCTGCATGGGGCTTACTTAAAATTCTTCGCTTCTAGCTACAATCTTCGTGGGGACAGACAGCTTATGAGCTGCTCGCCTAAGGGCTTCGCGTGCTGCGTCCTCAGGAACATCAGCTATTTCATAAAGTATTCGACCTCGTTTCACAACAGCAACCCAATGATCAACAGCACCTTTCCCGCCGCCCATACGAGTTTCAGCAGGCCTGGCGCTCACAGGCTTTGCAGGGAACAACCGAACCCAAAGCTGACCTCCACGTTTTACATAACCGGTGATTGCCCGACGCGCCGCCTCGATCTCTCTTGCAGTGACCCAGCCAGGACCTTCCGCCTTCAGGCCATACTCCCCATTTACAAGAGTCGAACCCTTTGTACGGATCCCGTTCATTCGACCACGATGTTCCTTACGAAATTTTGTTCGCTTGGGCTGAAGCATAACTAACCAGCACTCCCATCATCAGAACCTTTATTGGATGAATCAGAAGCACTCGAAACATCCGCCTTGGTTGATTGATCCCCCGATCCGTTGGGATCTTCCTGATTCTCACGTGCTACACCCAATGAAACTCGGGCCATCGACCGAGCTCTAAGATTGCTAGCGGAAGGAATCATGTCCCCAGTGTAAATCCACACCTTTATACCAATCACACCGAAAGTTGTTTTCGCTTCAGATACTGCAAAATCAATTTGAGCACGCAGGGTATGAAGAGGTGTACGACCTTCCTTCTGTTTATCAGTTCGGGCAATTTCCGCACCACCAAGACGACCCGAGACCACAACTTTAATCCCCAAAGCACCAGACTGCATAGTTCGCTGCATAGCAAGACGAACCGCACGCCTGTAAGCAACACGCCGCTCCAATTGCTCTGCTATAGCCTGTCCTACAAGAATCGCATCGAGTTCAGGCTGTCGTATTTCTTGGATGTTTAGACGTGATCGTTTCTGCGTTAATTTTTCTAAGTCAGCCCTAAGATCATCAACCCGTGTACCACCCCTACCAATTATGATGCCTGGCCTGGCCGTATTGATCGTTACAACTAAATCTTGAGCTCCTCTTTCAATCTCTACGCGAGAGATTGCGCCAGATTCGGCGTAGCGTTCATCAATCAAACCACGAATAGCCTGATCTTCCTCAGTGAGATTTCGATAGTCTGAGGCCTTACTAGCAAACCAGTGTGCTCGCCAATCCTGTACACCTCCAAGTCGAAACCCAATCGGGTGTGTCTTTTGACCCATATCTAAACCCTTACCTCATCAACTTCGATTGTGATGTGAGATGTCGGCCTGTCAAATGCGCCAACACGCCCACGCGCTTTCGGCCTAAAACGTCGAATCCAAGTTGCCTTATCTGCCGTAATTCTCACTATTTTTAAATCAGCACGAGACTGAAGATCGTTATTCTCAGCATTAGCAGTTGCAGCATTAAGAATTTTCAATATTTCGGCTGCAGCAGGACTAGTCATGTACCGAAGCATCGGGATCGCGTCGCTAACCATTTTGCCTCGAATCTGATCCATAACAAGTCGAAGTTTATAATCGGAAATGCCTACATTTTTTGTTCTTGCAATTGCCATGATTAACCTGTTACCCGATCAGATCTACCAATATGGCCACGAAAAGTCCGAGTCGGAGCAAATTCACCGAGCCTATGCCCCACCATATTTTCAGTGATCAATATAGGTATGAATCGTCGACCATCATGAACAGCAATTGTCAGGCCAACCATTTCAGGCATTATCATCGAAGCACGTGCCCACGTTCGGATAACATCTCGCGATCCTGCTGCCTGTATAGCGTTGACCTTTTTCATCAATTTTGGGTCTACGTAAGGACCTTTTTTAATTGACCTTGACATCTGTTTTCATATGGACTGCTAACAACCTAATCGGTTTCTAGCGGTCATACCTCCGCCTCAAAATAAACTTATTAGTACTCTTGTTACGACGCGTACGCTTACCGAGCGCTGGCTTACCCCAAGGAGTCTTCGGACCGGGCATTCCGATTCCAGAGCGACCTTCACCACCACCATGCGGGTGAGCAGCTGGACTCATCACTGAACCACGAACAGTAGGACGACGACCGCGATGTCGGTTTCTGCCTGCTTTCCCTAATTTTTGATTCTTATGGTCAAGATTTGAAACCTGACCCACTGTAGCTGAGCATTCACTCAATAACCGACGCATTTCCCCTGACGGAAGCCGAACCAACGTATAACCGGATTCATGAGCCATAACTTGCGCCACTGCTCCAGCACTCTTTGCAATCTGGCCACCGTTGCCAGGAGTGGATTCAATGTTATGCACAAGTGTTCCAGTTGGAAGTGTCCCCAGAGGTCGTGAGTTACCGGTAGTTACCGGAACAGAACCACCACTTTGGACTACATCACCTACCCCCACGCTATCAGGCGCAACAATGTAGCGCTTGGTTCCATCTTCAAATATTACGAGAGCAATCCTTGCTGTTCGATTTGGATCATACTCAATAGACTTAACGGTGGCTGCGCCAGCCTTATCTCGCTTGAAATCAATAATCCTATAGCGTCGCTTGTGTCCGCCACCGCGATGTCGAACCGTCACGCGGCCGCGATTGTTTCTTCCGCCCGTCTTCTTAACGGGCGTGAGCAAGGACTTTTCAGGCTTACTTTTTGTTAAGTCCTTAAAATCATCGGCGACTGTATCTCGACGACCAGGAGAGGTAGGCTTGTATTCTTTGAGTCCCATTAGGCCCCCTCGAACAACTGGATAGTATCGCCTGTCGCAAGGCTCACAATGGCCTTTTTCCAGTCAGGCTGTTTCGATGGGCGACCACCATATCGTTTCACTTTGCCAGACACCGTGAGAGTGTTCACTTTGACCACTTTAACGTCAAATGCCCATTCCACCGCACGTGCAATATCGTATTTTGTGGCAGCTGCATCAACTTCAAACACGTATCTACCAATCTCGCCAAGAACAGTACTCTTCTCTGTGACAATCGGTCGCTTGAGAACTTTTGTGCGAATCATCACGCGTTGCCCCCGCTAGATCCCCACAGCCTATCTATAGCCTCTAGTGCATCTTGAGTCAAAACCAAGTTCGTAAAGCTAGCTGCCTCAAGTGAGTTCATCAATGCAGCTGCCTGAACTTCAATCCCAGGCAAATTACCAGCTGATTTCACAATATTTTGATCTGTGGACCCAGTAACAATGAGTGTTCTACCCTTCAAGTCCAATGCTTTGACTATGTCACGTATGGTGCTGCTCTTTGGAGCCTCAATTCGAAGGTCGTCGATAATTGTTACGCTTTCTTGTCGAATTTTGTCGGAGAGAGCAATTCGTAAGGCTTGACGGCGCATTTTCTTGGGCAGCCTTTGCCGATGATTTCTGGGGTGTGGACCGTGAGCCACCCCACCACCAACCCGAACCGGAGAACGCCTACTACCTTGCCGGGATGCGCCAGTTCCTTTTTGCGGCCGAATTTTCTTAGTTGAAAAACTAACTGTTGCACGAGTTTGAGTACTTTGAGTGCCACGTCGTTTATTGGCCAGTTGAGCTACTACAGCCTGATGCAAAAGAGCGTCATTATTTAAAGCACCCCAAACCTGATCGCTGGCAGCAACAGATCCAACAATTTTGCCCGTATTATCTTTTACTTGCAATTTCATTATATTTTTTGCTTCTCAATTCGAACAATACCGTTTTTAGCTCCGGGAATCGCTCCTCTAACAAGTACCACATTCTTCTCAACATCGGCCGCTACAACTCTCAAACCTCTGATGGTTTTACGGTCAACACCATAGTGTCCGCCCATCTTTGTCCCAGGCCACACTCGACCTGGTGAAGTCCCTGCGCCGATAGAACCAGGTGAGCGATGACGATCAGATTGCCCATGAGTCTTGGGCCCACCTCTGAAATTCCAGCGGCGCACAACTCCAGCGAAGCCACGCCCCTTAGAAACGCCGACAACCTTAATCGATTCTCCGACTTCAAATATGTCAGCTTTGAGTTCCTGCCCAACTTCGAATTCTGCTAGATCGTCAACTACAAATTCCTGTAGGTGAGAAAATTTACCGCCTGAGCGAGTTTGATGACCAGATTCAGCTTGATTCAGTTTTCTAGCAGGGAGAAACCCAACTTGTACGGCTTCATATCCATCTCGAGCACGCGTCTTCACCTGAGTTACAGTGCAAGGCCCAACCTCAACCGCCGTAACCGGTTCAGCAGTTCCGTCATCATAGTAATAAGTTGTCATTCCGATCTTTCGACCGAGAAGTCCAGCGATAGTCATTTAATCTACTTACTTGAAATTTCTAATCCTACAATTTGATAGCGATGTCAACACCAGCTGGGACGTTGAGACGCGTCAGAGAATCAATCGTCTTTGAACTGGGCTCTAATATATCGATAAGTCGCTTGTGCACACGCAGCTCAAAATACTCGCGGGAATCCTTGTGAACATGGGGCCCTCGGATAACCGCAAATCTACGTTTCGCTGTTGGCAAAGGGACAGGACCGGCTGTTTGCGCGCCCGTACGCTCTGCCGTTTCCATAATCTGCTGGGCCGAAATATCTAACACGCGATGATCGAACGCTTTTAGCACGATTCGAATTTTTTGTCCCGGCATCCCGTTAGTTCCCTATCACTTTTTCGGTAACGCTCTTAGGTACCGGCTTGTAATGGTCCAACTCCATCGAGAAGCTGGCACGACCAGTAGTAATTGATCGAAC
>CAJWJL010000030.1:0-17162 GCA_913042135.1 uncultured Chloroflexota bacterium
GCCAAGCGAGTTCATTGCCTTTAAATCCTAAGAACAGGCTTGCACTGATCATAATCAGTAATTGAGCTGTTGAAGGTAGAAAAGCTGCAGCAAATAGCAGAGCTGTAAATGGAACCCCAGAAAAAAGCCCCCACACTGCCGGCATTAAAAATGCTGCCCAATTCCAACGTTTTATGCTAGGTGGAATTTTTCCATTCGCCTTGCCTGAGGTGTTTTGTGCCGCAATTTCTTCATCTGGTGACAAAATGTGTTTTTGAGTTCCATTTTTAAGTGCTTGCTCAGCAGTCGTCATATCACTTGGTGGCTGGATGAGATCAGTCGAGGAGGTGGGAGCGTGGTTGACTATTTGGGTTGGTGTTGCCGCTGGAGTTACTGTATTGGGTGTATTAGCTAGTGTTATAGATAGACTCATTTCAGCACCGCAGCCCCAGCAATAATCTGAACGGACATCGTTAGTATTGTGACATTGGGAGCAAGGAATCGACTCAATCTTTGTAGAGCTATTTGTTGTGCTGTTAGTTAGTCGTTCACCACATCTAGAGCAAGCGTAGTCCCCCGTAGGATTTTGAGTTCCGCAGTGAGCACAAAAAATGTGCTTATTCGGTCTGGTTGATTTTGTATGGTCTCTCATGCGTGTTCGAATTCAGAGATGTTCGGTAGCTGATCTTTTTAAGAGTTTTCGCTTTCAGACACTTTTTATTTTCAGATATCGGTGATGTTCTTACCAAGTGCTTTGATCAAATCATTTAATTCTTCTTTAGTCCTTGTGTCAATTGGAACAGTTGGGGAACGAACGTCGGCGGTTCCAATGAATCCTCTGTGTTTCATTAGTTCTTTACGGATAGCCAAGCCGATTCCTGCTGAATTTTCATATCGAATTAATGGCAGCCATGAATAGAAAATATTGCGAGCGCGTTCAATGTCATTTTTTGTTATGTAGTCGTATATAGATACCAAAACTTCGGGATATGCAAATCCGGTCATGGTGCCAATGGCCCCCCGCCGTAACTCTTCAAAAAGGAATGCGCCGCCGAGACCTCCAAAGACACCCATACGTCCCCTGGTGGCCTCAATTACGCTAGTAATTTTTTGGGGAGTTGGAGGATCTTCCAACTTTAGATATTTAGCGTCTGGCAATTCTGTACGTAACTTCTCGATAAATTCTGGATGCAGGTGGACTCCGGTTTGCTCAGGTAAATCTTGGATTACTATAGGTATCTCTGTTGCTTCCTGTGCTGCTTCAAAGTAACTAAATGTGGACGCTGAATTCGGCTTTGCCATTTTTGCCGGGGCTGCCATTACTGCAGTTGCTCCTGCTGATTGCGCATCTCGAGTCCTAGAAGCTAACGAACGTCCGCTTTCTGCACTAACGCCTACTGTAACTGCTAGATCATCATCTGCGGCTTTTACAACCGCATCAATGATAGGTCCTCGTTCAGAGTCGGTGAGACGGTGCGCCTCACCCATAACACCAAGAGTGACTACGCCTGTGCATCTTGCAATACGAGCGCCATTAACCAAACGTTTAAAAGAAGATGTATCGACATCTCCGTTTTGGTCAAATGGTGTGGGTAGCATGAAGTGGATGCCATTAAAATTTCGTTCTTCTGACAATTTAAATCCTTTGCGCTCATGTCTTGCTTAAGTGCATCAGTTTTCGTTATGTTGATCTTGTTCTTGATATGGCGCAAGTTGGAGTGACTTTATTTTGTTATTACCATTACCACCAATAACACCAACTTGTCCTTCTGGAGTGCTAACATCTGTGGTAGTGCTGACTGTATATAAATTCCCATACTGTTGTTGTGATAATCAGAGCTCAAGGTAATTCAGGCAATCAAGTAATTCAGTAATTTGAGCCTGCCTACCATCCAAGATGAAAGTTTTCGCATTCCAGCAGTTTAGGTAAAAAATTTGTAAAAAGAGGTAACCAGCGGTGACTAACGGAAGACTTCATACGAAGAACTGGATCCCGAACCCAAGTAGCACAGGGGTTTTGAAGATTGACGGGCCTGAGGTTGCAAATTTTGAAGATCAGGTAAAGCTGTTTCAGGCTGGTGAAAAAGATGAAGTTGAGTTTTTGCGATTTCGACTTCGTCAGGGAGTGTACGGTCAACGACAACCTGACCGTCAGATGATTCGAGTAAAAATTCCTTTTGGAGGACTTACTGCAGACCAAATGGATGTTCTTGGGGAAGCAGCAGATAAATATGCACCGCTCAAAAAGGGTCATATCACTACTAGGGAGAATGTTCAGTATCATCATGTCCCCCTTGAGGAGACCACTGATCTTCTTCGCATGATTGGTGACGCTGGGTTATCGACTAGAGAAGCTTGCGGGAATACTGTGCGTAATGTTGTGGCTGCACCCTCGGCGGGAGTCTCTAAAGACGAGGTTTTTGATGTTACGCCCTACGCAGCAGCTTATGCCCGTTACTTCTTACGGCATCCAACTACACAAAATATGCCCCGTAAGTCTAAGACCGCATTTTCCGGTTCGGAAAAAGACGAGGCTATGGTGTTGATGCATGATGTTGGAATGGTTGCGCGAATAGAGAATGGAAGACGGGGATTCAAGATTGTACTTGGCGGCGGCCTTTCTACAAGTCCTATGATGGCACAGACGTTGAGAGATTTTGTCCCTGTAGAGGATTTCATCAAGCACTGTGAAGCCGCTTTGAGAGTTTTCAACAGTCAAGATGAAGAGCGAAAGAGCATAGCCAAAGCCCGAATTAAGTTCACTATTGCCCGCTTGGGGATGGATAAGTTTCGCCAGATGGTTGATGAAGAATTGAAACTTGATTGGGCTAAAAAAGAAATTGATCTTGAGTCTTTGATGTTTGTCGATGATGAGGAATCGGACGCATCTGCTGTTCGAACCGGTGAGATTGTGGAACCGATTGACGATCCTGTTTTTGACGATTGGAAGAGAACTAACGTTGTCGCTCAGCGACAAGACGGGTTCTGCATGGTTTACGTTAGGATTGAACGTGGTGATGTCTATGCTAACCAATGGTCACAACTGGCTGATGTATCTCGTAAGTTTGCTGCAGGGCGTGCGAGGCTTGATCAGCAACAGAATTTGGTTTATCGATGGGTACGCACGGAGTCTTTATACGACATATACAAATCGCTTGGACTAATTGGCTTTAGCGCAGCTGGTCGCGAGACGATTCGTGATGTTGTGACCTGTCCAGGCACGGATTCATGTAAGTTGGGGATTACTTCTTCGATGGGTCTAAACAAAGCTCTCGGTGAAGCTCTTGATGAAATGGGTGAGGTAGATCCACTAGTAGAAAATATGCATATAAAAGCGAGTGGATGTCCGAATTCATGCGGGCAGCACCATATAGCAAGCATTGGCTTTCATGGGGCGGTTATGAAAGGTCCTGGCGGTCAGGTTCCGGCTTATGAGTTGTTTCTTGGTGGCAGATCTACTGAAGCGGGCGGGACTAAAGTTGGTGAGCGTGTGAAGGCCCGAATTCCGGCCAAACGTGCACCAGAAGCGCTCAAGTCAGTCCTTAATACTTATATTGCCAATCGGAATGATGGAGAAGAGTTTTCCAGCTTTATTGAACGTTTTGGTGTTAGCGTTTTTGAAGAGGAGTTTGCAAAACTTAAGGCTGAGGTAGGGCCTCTCGATCGAGATAATATTCAGACATATATGGATTGGGGTAAAACGGTGGTGTATAAACTCGAACGTGGCGAAGGGGAGTGTGCCGTTTAAACTTCATAGGTTTTTTAGTTAGTAAAGGGTTCGTTTTAGGCGTTTGCCCCTGGTTCTGATGAATCGTAATCATATTCATAATTCAATTTGATGAATTCTTGCTGGTCATCAGGAACTTGATCTTCGGGGAATATCGCGTTTACTGGACAGACAGGTTCACATGCTGCGCAATCAATACATTCATCAGGACTGATGAATAACTGAGTGTCGCCAGGTTTTGAGTAAATACAATCGACTGGGCATACGTCCACACACGCACCGTCCATTACGTCGACACAGTCTTTGGCGATGATGTATGTCATCCAATGTGGCTCCTGTTTAGCGTGATATTCAACTCTTGCATAATAGTTTTTAGCGAAAAACGCACGGCGGATTATACGTTTCTAAAACCCGACGTGAACAGCCTGTTCGGTCCCTGTTTAGAGGGAAAATGACAGACTAAATTCAATAAGTAAATGATTCAGGAAGTTTAGTGGCCACCGCAGGCGCAACCACCGCCACCACCGCCGCAACCACCTCCGCTACTTCCACAGCCACCGCCTCCACAGCCACATCCTGATGAGAAGTTTGGATTGGAAATTACGAATCCAGACCGTTCAAAACCTTCAACATAATCTATGCTGGACCCGTTTAGCATTGGGGCGCTCTCATCATCAACAAGTGCCTTGACTATACCCTCGACAACTTTGTCAGATTCTGCAGGGCTTTCCTCTAACCCGAACACATATTCGATGCCACCGTGATCGTCTGTTGTGACCGCAATGCGAAGGTACTGACCTTCGGCATCCTGTTCTTTAAGAACTTCAAGCAACTTTGTTGTCGCTGCTTCAGTGAATTCTACAACGGTCTTGGAACTGACCATTACGTACTCCTGATTGACCTTTGAAAATATGTAAATGACTTGTTGTTAATTACTCTACCTGCTTTGATGCTTTGATGGCACTACCTGCTTTGATGCTTTGATGGTAAAAAGTACAGATTACTGATTTACATGCAAGTTTTGATTTAAAAAACTTTTAAGTATTAATATAAACGCCCAAATAACTGATTGCGGCGGTATGATTGATTGTTGTGAGAGGAATTCGCCACTATGATGCTTGGCATTTACAACGCGTTGTTTAGCAATGATTCCAGTTTTCCTGCCAAGGACCTGACTCAGTGTTGATGTAATGGATTAACTGTAACTCGAAAAATGCTAGTTGAGAATTGGAATAAGTGCGAATGGACGAACTTGACGGAAAAATTATCAGTCTACTTGAGCGTGATGGACGCGCTTCTAATGCTCGAATTGCTCGTGATGTCGGTGTTAGCGAAGGCACTGTTCGACGGAGGCTTAAGCGACTTATCAATGAACAGATTATCAACGTCATAGCTTTGCCTGATCCACGCAAGCTAGGCTATAACTCTGAAGCCCTGATCGGCGTACAAGTTGATCCTGACAAAATTGATACGGTAGCTGCCAAAATGTCAAACTTAGAACACACTCGTTGGGTAACAGCGACAACAGGAACTTACGATGTATTCGCGTGGGCTACTCTAGAAAATGCCGAATCTCTGGGAAGATTTCTTCGTGATGAGGTAGGCGCTATAGATGGTGTTCGCCGGACGGAAACATTCGTAGCTCTCCAGGTCATGAAGCGTGAGTTCGGAATTCCTACTTAGAAATCAGATCATTTGGGGTAATAAGGCTAATTTTTCTAAGGCTGTTTGGTTTTGCTCGATCTTAATTCTTTATAACAGTAAATATAATGAAGCGCACAGGTGCTTCACTTCCCGGTATTCTGGGTGTGTATTTGTCAGTAGCCTTTACCTAAAAAGGTCGCAGCGACATCCTCTGGAGAGAGCCATGCAACAAACTGTTATTTCAACCCGTTCTACTAAACCGCCTTTTTTATTAGCTTCGCCTGGGCCGTCTTTGTTCGAATGTCTCTTACCGATGGTCAATCTATGGCACAAAACTGCTGCGGTGGTCACAGGAATTTTTCTTGTGTCGCTACTGGCTCAGGCGCGGTTTTTCTTGCCTGATAATCCGGTGCCGATCACGTTACAGGGCTTTGGAGTTTTGATGCTGGGTTCGGTACTCGGCCTAAGGTTGGGGTTATTGGCTGCAATTGGTTACTACCTTGTTGGTATGGTGGGGCTTCCAGTTTTTGCTAAAGGTGGCGCTGGGTGGGATTATGTGGCTCATGGTGTGACTGGTGGGTATTTGCTCGGTTTTATATTGGCGGCGGGCATTGTAGGCTATTTATCTCAACGAGGTTGGGATCGAGGGCGTAGCTTGTGGCCAATGCTGATTGGTTCTTTGCTTATTTACGCTCCGGCATTAATTTGGCTTTCGGTGTTTGATTTTTCATGGCCAGCAGAGGGCAAGTTATTGTCAGGTGCTTTCTACCCATTTATTCCCGGGGATCTTTTGAAACTCGTGTCTGCAGCGGTGTTGACTGGTGGGTTGTGGCATCTTGTAGATCGCAAGAAATAAATTCGGTTTTCACCCCAATTAACAAATAGAGTGAACAGGAAAAATTCCCTTGTACAAGGATATGAATTGCGGAGAGGTCGATGAGTCTGCGATTGGCTCAACAATAACTGTTGCAGGGTGGGTTCATCGGCGACGCGACCACGGCAATTTGATATTTATTGACTTGCGAGACCGTAGTGGATTGTTACAGGTGGTATTCAATCCTGAGAATTCTGAGGAATCTCATGAAATTGCAGGAACTCTGCGGTCAGAATGGGTTGTACAGATTAAAGGTCGAGTTATTTCACGTCTGCCAGGGGCAGAAAATCCTGAACTAGCGACCGGACTCCTTGAATTGGCGGCTACTGAGCTTATGGTTCTTAATCCGTCGCTGACGCCACCGTTTGAGGTTTCTGAGACTACAGATGTTGATGACAACACCCGTTTGAAATACCGGTTTATAGATCTCAGGAGACCGCGTATGCAAGATTTGTTGCGGTTACGCCATAGGGTGACACATATGATGTGGGATTTTTTGACGGGCAAAGACTTTATCCATGTTGAGACTCCAATACTGCTAAAGAGCACTCCTGAAGGAGCTAGAGACTATGTGGTTCCGAGTCGTATCCACCCCGGGAATTTTTATGCGCTTCCTCAATCACCTCAACAGTTAAAACAACTTCTTATGGTTTCAGGAGTTGAGCGATATTTTCAAATTGCTCGTTGCTTCCGCGACGAAGATCTACGCGCTGATCGTCAGCCCGAACACACGCAACTCGACTTTGAGATGTCATTTGTTCATCAAAATGATGTGATGGAGATCGTTGAAGATCTTTACACGAAAATAGTTGATGAAATCGTTCCTGATAGTACTGTCTCTACCCCTTTCGTTAAGCTGACGTACGCTGAAGCTATAGATCGGTTTGGTACAGATAAGCCCGATCTTCGATTCGGCATGGAACTTACGACTATTACGCAGATTGCCTCGAGGTCCGGTGCTCGAGTGTTTTCGGCAGCAGAATCAGCAGGGGGTGTAGTCCGTGGATTTGTTGCACCCGGTTGCAGTAATTATGGTCGTCGCCAAACTGATGGTCTCACTGATTTTGCTAAATCGAGTGGTGCAAAAGGGTTGGTTTTCATATCTTTGGATGAGAATGCTGAATCGATCGAAATGCTAGAGGAGCACCATATTATGTCTCCACTTAAGAAGTTTTTATCAGTTCATTCAGTGAAAGATATTGCTGTCGAAATGAAAGCTGCACCGGGTGATTTAATACTTATCGTGGCTGGGACAGAGAAATTGGTGAACACGGTTTTGTCGAATTTACGTAATGAATTAGCCCGACAACTTCAGCTTATTGATTTCAAGCAGTTTGCTTTCGTTTGGGTTTATGATTTTCCTTTATTTGAATGGGATGAGGACCTGAATAAATATCAACCTGCTCACCATGTGTTTTCTTCACCCAAGCAAGAGCATTTGAAATATATTAAGACGGATCCAGGGAAAGTTCTCGCCGATTTGTTTGATCTCGTTTGTAACGGAATGGAGATGGGCTCAGGAAGCATACGTATTCATGACCGTGACGTCCAGGAACAGGTGTTCAGTGTTATCGGTTATTCAGCAGACCAAATTACTGAGCGTTTTGGTCAACTTCTCACCGCTTTTACTTATGGAGCCCCACCTCATGGTGGGATGGGTTTGGGTCTTGATCGTTTTGTCGCTATGCTGGCTGGAGAGAGTGCTATCCGTGAAGTTATAGCGTTTCCGAAAACTCAAACTGCGACCGATCCACTTTTCGAGGCCCCATCTACCATCGAAAATGAGCAACTTGCCGAGTTGCATTTACGTGTCGTGATGCCAAAGACATAGAGGTATCATTATTTGGAATAACTTTCGAATAAGGTAAGCCCTAAATTACAGCCCTGAGTTACAATTGAAATTGATGTGCGAGCGCCTCTAGGCGCTCTTTTCATGTGTGCTACTACTGTGTAAGTCTGTTTGAGTGTTTCGGAGAGAACGTTGAAAGTATCTCGTGATGACGTTGAAAATCGTCAGGCCATTCTTCACATCGAAGTAGAAGAAGATCGCGTCGAGCGTCATCTTCAACGAGCTCACGATAAAGTTTCGCAGCGGATTAACATTCCTGGATTTCGAAAAGGTAAAGCTCCCCGCCGTATTGTCGAGCAGTTCGTCGGGCGTGATTATCTTCTCGATGAGGCCATGGAGTCTCTTGTTCCCGAAGCAGTGGGTGCGGCAGTGGAAGAATCTGATATTGAAACCACTCATACCCCACCTAGGGTTAGTGTCACCGAACGTGACCCCGTAGTGAAAATTGATGCAACAGTCGCGCTCACACCTGTAGCAACTCTTGGCAGTTATGAACATCTTAAGTTTGATGATCAGATTGATGAGGTGTCTGAGGAGCAACTTGAAGAACAAATAACTCAAGTTCGCGAATCTCAGGTTACCTGGGAACTTGTGAATCGGTCGGTAAAAATGGGTGACTTGCTAACTATTACAGCTACTGGTTTCGTTGAAGGGAAAGAGTTCGCTAAGGTGGATACTGGTGAGTTTCTGGTAGAGGCGGGCAGCATGAATCCTGTTCCAGGATTTGCTGAAAAGTTGAAAGGCCTCAAAGGAGGAGATTCAAAGGAATTTACTCTTGATATTCCCGAAGATTACCCTAATGGGGAGTTTGCTGGTAAGAAGGTAAATTTCAATGTAAGTATTGCCGATGTAAAGAAAAAAACACTTCCGAGGATGACAAATGCATTTGTAGCTTCATTAGGTGATGACCTTAAAACTGTTGCGCAATTGCGTGATCAGATTGTGGATAACCTCCAGCAACAGGCTAAAGATGGTTTACGGCGTTCTCTTGAACAGAAAATTATTGATGCTTTGGTTGCCGACGCTGAATTCGAAGTTTCGCCTATGATCATTGAACACGAAGCTGAGCACGTACTTGAGGACCAACAACGCCAACTGGCCCAATACAATATTGATTTCCAGCAGTACATTGAGGGACTCGGCAAATCTACCGAAGAAATCGTTTCAGAAGCAAAAGATTCCGCTGAGTTGCGCCTTAAAAGGGTGCTTGTGGTTGATAGGCTTGTTGAAGCTGTAGGAGTGGCGATAACTCCCGATGAGGTTGCTTCGGAAATAGAGATTATGCAGAGTCAACCGCAGTATGAGAAGGAAAACCTTGATACGGATGAGGCACGAGATGCAATTCAAAAGGTTCTACAGCGTCGTGCTGCGATAGATAAGGTTATAGCTATCACCCACAAACCAAATACTGACGGTGAAAAAAAGAATGATAAATAAGGAGAACTTGATGTCGCATCTTCCTGAAAGTATCGTACCTATGGTGATTGAGACAGGGGCTCGCGGGGAACGAGCTTACGATATTTATTCGTTACTTCTGAAAGAGCGAATAGTTTTTCTCGGCACGCCGATAAACGCACAGGTTGCAAATTTGATTGTCGCTCAACTTCTGTTTTTAGCTAGAGAAGACTCTGAAAAAGATATCAATCTATACATTAACTCGCCAGGTGGTGAGGTGTATTCGGGAATGGCTATATATGACACGATGCAGTACGTGCCATGTGATGTTGCAACTTTTTCCGTTGGTCTTTGTGCGAGTATGGGAACGGTGCTTCTAACTGCAGGAGCTGCTGGCAAACGACACGCTATGCCGAATTCCACTATTCACATGCACCAGCCACTCAGCGGTACTCAGGGCCAGGCATCGGATATTGAAATTCACGCTAGGGAGACTTTAAGGATTCAGGATCGCTTGCGGCAAATTATCGCTGACCATACCGGTCAATCGTATGAGCGAATTGCCAGGGATTCTGATCGCGACTTCTGGTTGAACGCAGAACAGGCAGCTGAGTATGGTCTAGTTGATGAGGTCTTGAAGCCAGATCCTCCCTCTTCTGAATAACGCATGTTAGGTTAAACCTTAATAAGTTAGGTAATTGGGACATGACAACCGATCAAACAAACGGTGGTGGCACTACCACAAACGGTGATGCGTATTCATGCTCTTTTTGCGGGAAGCCCCAAGAGAGCGTACGTAGGTTGATCGCAGGCCCATCCAAGATATTCATTTGCAATGAATGCGTTGGCAGATGCCAGCAGATCATTGCTGATGATTTGCCTGCTGCAAAGCCGAAAACTAAGCCGACCACACCTAAGGATATGTTCGATTTACTAAATGAATACGTCATTGGTCAAGATCGCGCTAAACGGGTAATTTCGGTAGGGGTCTACAATCACTATAAGCGTATTTGGTTTGGCTCTGAGGATCCTGACGTTGAACTGCAGAAAACTAATGTAATGTTAGTTGGTCCTACTGGATGTGGTAAAACACATCTTGCCCAAACTCTTGCACGAATTCTCGATGTCCCCTTTGCTATTACCGATGCAACTTCTCTTACTGAGGCTGGTTATGTTGGCGAAGACGTTGAAAATATTTTACTGCGACTTATCCAGAATGCTGATTTTGATATCGCCCGAGCTGAGCAGGGCATCATTTATATTGATGAGATAGACAAAATTTCACGCAAGTCCGCTAATCCATCGATTACACGTGACGTCTCAGGTGAGGGTGTGCAACAAGCGCTTTTAAAGATTCTTGAAGGAGCGGTTGTGAATGTTCCACCTCAGGGCGGCCGGAAACACCCACATCAAGAGTTTCTTCAAATTGACACGTCTAACATCATGTTCATTTTGGGTGGAGCGTTCGATGGTCTTGGAGAAATTATCCAAAATCGTCAGACCAGAGATGCGACCTCGATTGGTTTTAAAGCGACTGGAAAGTCTGGTAATGGTGAATCCACCGACTTTACCGCTGTACAGTCCGTTGATCTGTTGCAATTCGGATTTATTCCTGAATTTATCGGTCGTGTATCAGCAGTAATAGGACTTTCAGATCTTGATCATGATGAACTCATACAGGTGCTTACAGAGCCAAAAAATGCGTTGATTCGTCAGTATGAAGCGTTATTCAAAATGGATGGTGTTGAGCTGATATTCGAAAAGAGTGCGTTAGATGCAACTGCAAGGTTATCTCGTGAGCATAAAGCTGGAGCGCGAGGCCTACGATCTATAGTTGAGGAGCTACTTGTCGACGTTATGTACGAGCTACCTTCCATGGAAGGCGTCGTCAAATGTGTTATCCGCTCTGAGACAGTTACCGATAATCACTGGCCCTGGTTGTTTGATGAGGATGAAAAACGTCTCGACCATAAATTGCCTGTAGGTAAGCACAAAGCTGCTGCTTGATCAGTCCTAAAATTGATTTGTTCTCGATGATGGTTGTCAGGGGTTTTAGTTGGATCTATATTCAGCATAAGGGTTGCGTAGCCCTTTTTACGGGTTAATCCATTATCGACTTTTCAACCGTTTGTGTAAGATCTGCGATGCCCTTAGATCCAGTCGGGTCTATCTGACCTTGTGATACTGCCTTAAGCGTCTCCACCAACAGTGGACGCTCTCTAAGCAATCCTGCTTTGCGAATCGCTTTAAACAGTCCTAATTCCTCACCCTGTTTCTGTTTTAGCGTTTTTAGATCAAACCCATCGATTTCTTCCCAGTGGGAATCGAAGTGTCTGCCTCGGACTGAGAATTCGGCTGTTGCAATTACTGGTCCTTCGTCAACGTTTATGGTTGAAACGTGGATCATTGCTCCGGTCCGAATGAGTCGTTTACCTATCACATCCCAAATTGCCTGTTGCCACATTCCGATAGTACTGCCTGGAAGTGCTGGATGGAGATTTAATGTTAAATATTCCGAACAAAGCACAGGAGCTATAAGCATGTAACCGGCATGTACCGCTATGTCGGCATCGAATGGACCGAGCAATTCGATTACAGCCTTATCGAAAGCTTCACGTAAATTCGCCCATGGTTCATTGTTATGTGCCCGACGGAAATCGCGTGAAGATAGAGTTATCAATGGTATCCCACGTGATTTTACAAAAGTCAGGAATCGATCAGTCTGTTTTGTCTGTCCTTCAGCACGATTGACAAAGACAAATGTTACTTCGCCATGCAGCTCTCCTGAATCGATGGCATTAAGTGTTGATTCTAAAAGACCGTATGAACCTTCTCCTCGGCCTGTCGAGAACCAGCCGATTTTGAGCAAGACCTTATTGTCTGAGATGAATGTTGTATTCACAATTTAGGAGTCCTCTTGGTCAAGATCCTCGTCATTAGGAACAAGATTCATTTGTTCAGCAAAATTTTTTTGAAGTCTGGTGATCTTTAGTTCGGAGGATGTAAGAATCTCATTACACTTGGATGCCAGTTTCATACCCGACTCAAATAGACCGGTCGACTCGTCTAAAGAGAATCCTCCGGTTTCGAGCTTTCGCACTACTTCTTCGAGCTCCGAAAAAGCGTTTTCAAAAGATTTAGCTGTCGGTTCTGTGTTTTGTTTTTCACTGGATTTGGTCATAGCTTTTCCGTTCAGGATTTAAAGGTGGCAATATTCATTTCTTGATTTTTTATGAGTTGGATGAACTTGCTTCTTGTGATTTTTTTTGAATTTTATCGACAGTGGTATTAACTGATCCATCAGCTAACACAACGGTCATCTTATCCTTAGGGTGAAACTGTGAGGCGCTAGTAGCTGCATTTCCATTGGGGAGTTTAACTATTGCATAACCTCTTCCTAGAATTTTTTTTGGGCTAAGTGCGTTGAGAGATGCTTTAGCGGTCGTTAATTGGTGTTTTGATGATTCTAATAATCGTTGCTCCGCTAGTCTTGCTCGGGTTAGCAAATCATCAATTTTTTGTCTTGGCAATGCTACATCTGGAACTCTTAAGTTCATGCGGTCAACAGATATTTCGAAATTAGATCGTTTATCCTGAAGGGTTCTATAAATTATTTCTTCGATACGTGATGCGTCTGCACTAACATAACCTGCGAGCTCGGTTATATCTGGGGCTACGATTTCGGCTGCAGCGGAAGGGGTTGCGGCACGCCTGTCAGCGACGTAATCGGCAATCGTCGTATCAGTTTCATGGCCGATTGCGCTGATAACCGGTACATTGCTTGAGAATATGGCACGGGCGACAATTTCCTCATTGAATGCCCAGAGATCTTCAAGCGATCCACCTCCTCTGGCCACAATTGCGACATCGATACTTTCCATCGAGTTTAAAGCTTTGAATGCTTTGACTATCTCCGGTGCTGATTTTTCTCCCTGTACTGAGGTTGGGATAAGTATTACTGTTGCTAGAGGATATCTGCGCGTCAGTACATTCAATATGTCTTGAATCACCGCACCGGTGGGAGAAGTTATTACTGCTATTTGATTTGGTAGGTTGGGTAGTGCCCGTTTACGATCAATGTCAAATAGACCTTCGGTTTCAAGTCGTTTTCGCATTTTTTCGTAAGCTTGTTGTAGAGTACCGATTCCATCTGGGCTGATTTCATCCACGTATAACTGCAGATCACCTCGAGCTGTGTAAATCGAAACGCTTCCGTGACAAATAACTTGAGAACCGTCGCTTAAAAATTGGGCGCCTAATCCAGATCGAAACATTACAGACCGGATCACAGACTGTTCGTCTCGCAAAGAGAAATAATGGTGCCCAGAGGATGGATTTCTGTATCCTGAAACCTCACCGATGACAGTGATGTCTGCTAGTCGAGGGTCGGACTCCAAGGTGGATTTTAGGTAATCAGTGACCGCCGTAACTGTGTAAGCGGTTTGGATTCCAACCTGATTTTCGTATGAATATTCTGAATCGTTATTGCTGACCATATTTTCATTCTTCCAGAGATGCCCTAAAAAGGCTAATGCAGAAGTCCGAAAAGGGATAAAAATTTACATCCTTAGGTAGCTAGTCAGCGCGTCCGGTATATTCACCTGATGTTGAATTGACGATTATCCGATCTCCTGCAGAAATAAACAATGGCACTTGAAGCACCAGACCAGTAGTGGTGGTTGCTGGTTTGGTGGCTCCGCTTTGGGTATCGCCTTTAAGCCCAACTTCGGTTTTGCTGATCTCAAGTGTTACTGAGGGAGCTACTTCCACAGAGATGGGAACACCTTCGTACATCATTATTTCGATAGTATCGCCCTCTGAAATATACTGCAGGGCGCTACCTAGAACCTCTTCAGTAATGGCGAATTGTTCAAAAGTTTCAGTGTCCATGAAGTTGTGCATATCGCCGTCTGGGTAAAGGTATTGTACGGATGGCGTGTCTACCGCGGCGCGAGTGAGCTTTTGGTTCCCCTGAAGTTTTCGTTCGTAGACATTGCCTGTTTTCACCTGCCTTACTTTTAAGGTGAGAGTTGGCGGGGCTTTTGGAGCCTGGCGGTGTTGCCAGTCCAAGATTTGGTATACATCATCATCCAAAATAATGGTCATATTTCGGCGAATTTCACTAGAAGAAATGGTCATTGGAATGTGCTCATGTTCGGGTTCTCAATGTGTATTCAATGAGTATGCATAGTTTGTCAAGAAAAATAGGTAAACAATAAATCTAATAACATGGTCTAAAGCTTAGAAACTCATTTTAGAGGCATGACTCAAAATTTGGGCTTTATTGTTTTTGAGAACGACTACATCTTCGATTCGGACTCCGCCCCAGCCAGGGATATAAATACCTGGTTCTATGGTAAAGGGCATACCGTTTTCGAGTTTGCCTTTTGAGTTGGGTCCGATCCCAGGATTTTCATGGACTTCCAGTCCTAATCCATGACCAAGGCTATGCCCGAAGTTTTTTTCATACCCAGCTTCGGCAATAATTTTACGCGCAATGGCATCACATTCCTCACCTGTCATACCTGACTTGACCATATCGATTGCTGCCAGTTGTGCGGTTAAGACGATGTCATATATACGCTTGATTTTATCGCTCGCTTCGCCTAGCACAAGTGTACGTGTTAGGTCTGAACAATAGCCTTTATATTTAGCTCCACAATCGAAAATGATGGTCTGCCCTTCGGTGATTTTGGCGTCTCCTGTAGCGTGATGCGGGCGTGCTGCATTAGGTCCGATTGCAACGATCGTTGGAAAAGAGATTGATTCGGCGCCGCGTTCACGCACGGCTTTCTCAAATATCCAAGCAGCTTCTTTTTCACTCATTCCTACTTCTAATTGGGCGGTTGTCTCTCCAAAAGCCTGATCACCTATATCGATTGCATGTTGAAGAAGCGGTAGTTCTAAATTGTCCTTGTATGACCGCAGTTCCACACAAATACTCGATGTTGGTTTCAAGATGGGGTTAGCGTTATTTTTTTTCAAACTTGTTCGGAAGTGATCGAGAGTTTCAACTGTTAGATCATCTGCTTCAAAGCCGAGCACTTTGATTTTCAATTCATTTACAAGGTTGGCTAACCAATCGGGTTTTCCTCCTATACGATCAACTCTCCATCCAGGTGCCTGCAGAGAAGCTTGTTCGGTGTAGCGAAAATCAGTGCAAATGACAGCTTCGTGCTGTGTCAACAGTAAGTAGCCAGCGCTGCTCTCCAACCCTGAGACGTATCGTCTATTCTCAGTATTACTTATGAAGATCGCGTCGAGGTTGTCCTGCACCATACGCTCTCGAAGCTTTTGAACGCGCAATGGGAATCGGAAATCACTCAATTTGGAAATAGCCCCTAAGAAAACTAACGGTCTATTATCGATGATAGATGTTCTAGGGCGTAAATGTAACCTGCAGGACCAAAACCTGCTATTTGTCCGACCGCACTGCCCGCAAAGACTGATTTCTGGCGAAATTCTTCACGTGCATGAATATTGGAAAGATGAACTTCGATTATTGGAAGCTTGGTATCAAGTAACGCATCAAGAATCGAGTACCCAACTTGCGTCAAAGCGCCTGCGTTTATGATTACGCCCTCGGCTTGGTCCGACCATTCTTGAATGAATTCGACTATTGAACCTTCGTGGTTTGATTGGAAGAACTTCACTTCTACTCCAATATTCGACGCCTTTAGAGAAATATCGTTTTCAATATCGTCTAGTGTTTTTGTACCGTAAAGGGACGTGTTTCGTTTACCGAGATTATTCAAGTTTGGTCCGTTTATTATGATTATTGTTTTTGACAACACATGCTCCCAATGATTCGCGTTCGTTTCATGAGCGATTAAGTTGAGCTTACAGGTCTATCACTGTCAGGCGCTGCATTCTTGGTGTCATTTTTTGCTCGAGGGTGTGCGTTCAAATAGACATGGCGGCTTTGCTCCGCTGAGATATGCGTATAGATTTGGGTGGTAGCCGGGCTACTATGCCCTAACAATTCTTGGACTATACGTAGGTCGGCTCCACCGTCTAGAAGGTGAGTGGCAAAGCTATGTCGGATTGAGTGTGTGTGGAATTGGGATGCTAAACCGGCCTGTAGTGCATATTTCTTGACGATTCGCTGGACGGATCGACTTGAAAGCCTTCCTCCGGTTTGGTTTAACCACACGGCTTGGTTGTAATTTCTACCTGTGAATCTTGATCGAACATTTTCCAAGTATTCTACGATCCAACGGTTGCTTTGCTCGCCAAATAGTGCAATACGTGGTTTGGATCCTTTGCCCACTACACGGATTTCTTTAGTTTTCAGGTCGATATCGTCGACATTCATGGATTGAATTTCCGATACTCGTAATCCTGTGGCGTAAAGCAGTTCGAGTAGTGCGCGATCGCGGACGCCGGCTTTAGTGGTTAAATCTGGAGCCTCAAGAAGACGATCTATTTCATATTTTGAAGCTACAGCGGGTAGTTTTTTCTCTTTTTTCGGTCCCTTGATTACGCTGGTTTGATCATCGCTGAGCTCACCTGATTGTTTTAAGAATTTGAAAAAAGATTTTAACGTAGAAAGTTTTCTTGAAACACTGTTTCGGTTGAATCCATTTGACATTAAATAAGCGAGGTAACCTCTCAAAAATGATCGGTCGACCTTATTTAGATCATGTAGGTTGGATTCTTCGAGATACTCGACGAGTGGTACAAGATCGTTTACG
>CAJWJL010000031.1:0-16932 GCA_913042135.1 uncultured Chloroflexota bacterium
TGCCTTAAACATTAGAGCGTTCCAAGACGTCAAAATTTTGTCATCTATTCCAGGCGGGACACGTCTTGATCGTTCTTGAAGCAAGATTGCGCTTATTCTAGAAATATCCTGTTCTAATACTTCGACTTCCAGATGATGTTCCCGAGCGAAATTTTCTAAACCGACAGGAACGTTGAGAATATTGGCCCCTTCAAAGTTACCTTCTTCAGTCACCTGCCAATACGTTTTCGCCAACAAAGCATCTTCACCGCCCAGGATTAGATCTAGCTCACCTAGAGTCCAAACAAAAAATTTACCTTCAACGCCCTCAGAATCTGCATCTGAGGATGAATAGAAGCCGCCCATTGAGTGGGTCATCTCACGGACGACGTATCCCAGCGTTTGTTCTATTACTTTCTTGAATAATGGTTTTTTGCTCATCTGGTATGCATGCACATACAGAGTCACCAACTGAGCATTATCGTAGAGCATCTTCTCAAAATGTGGCACCAGCCATTTGTCATCCACAGAGTAACGAGCGAATCCACCTCCAATTTGATCGTAAATACCACCTTCAGCCATCTTTTCGAGTGTGAGATTCACGACATGTGAAGCTTGAGAGTTACCTGTTTTTTCAGCGTAACGTAGCAAGAGCTCATAGAGCATCGGCTGCGGAAATTTCGGAGAACCCAAAGATCCGCCATGTTTTAAATCGGCATCGCCCAAAAGATAGTCGCAGCCTTTAAACATCAATGAGTCATCAATTTCACCTTCGTATTTTTGAGGTGTGGAATTTCCTCTTATAACTTCGACCAATTGTTCACAACTGGATAGTAACTCTCCTCTGTTGTTTTTATACGCATCAGCAATGGCGTTTAATACGCGGGGGAACCCCGGTCGATTATGATGATCTGTAGGCGGGAAATATGTCCCCCCAAAAAAAGGCTTACCATCCGGTGTGATAAATACCGTCAAAGGCCAACCACCTGATCCGGTCATGGCCTGAACGGCTGTCATATAGATTGAATCTACATCAGGCAACTCTTCCCGATCTACTTTGATATTTACGAATCCGTTGTTCATCGTTCGGGCTATAAGTTCATCCTCAAAGCATTCGTGAGACATCACGTGACACCAGTGGCACGCGGAATATCCGATAGAAAGAATAATGGGCCTGTCCAAGCGTCGAGCAGTTTCAAACGCCTCATCGCACCATGGATACCAATCAACTGGGTTGTCCTTGTGCTGAAGCAAATAAGGGCTTGATTCATTAGCAAGTCGATTGAACATTTTCAATTCTTTCTAAAGGTTTGAGCAAACATAACTTGGAGGGGATTATGACAAGCGCGCTGTCACAACAAACCACAGCCCTAAGAACCGATAAAAACTGGTTGTGTCCAAGCCCTCGTACCACGAGATGAATAAACCGTTGCACGTACGTAACCATCAAGACGAGTTGGTTTATAGGTCGGTGAATTTACGGTGGATTCATATAACAGTCGACCATTAGAGCCGGTAAATAGCGTCGTGTATTTGGCTTGAATACCATCAGCCTCCGTTTCTGGGTCAATCTCTAACTTAACCTCACGGGTATTCGAAACCATGTCACCAATTGTTACGCCCGTAGAAGCGTAAAAATCACCATCCGACATCGCGTTCAAAATACCATCCTGCGAAAACGTCTCGGATTTAACCTGCACCCATCCCCTGCCTGGATTTGAACGATCAGCAGCAAATTCATTCGTGTAGTGATGAGAATCATCAACTGCTATGCCCCAGACCTTCCGACCATTACTTAACAGTCGATCCCAAATTCCAGCTGTACTGGTTTTCCCGCCACCACCATCATTATGAGTATTTGGATGACCGTTGAAAACTTCCATAAACTTATAACCTTCAACCTGCATCATCGCCCCGTCATCAAATGCCCATCGGAAATTCGGGTGGTTAATAGAAGCCATTCCGCCTGCAGCTATTATCCGCTCAACGTTTTCACGCATAGCTGTGACAATGTCCGTAGAATCCGAAGCCTCTACCAACTCGGTAATACCGTATCCATTAACATGAACCGGGCCAACTGACTGACGCGAGGTCACCTCTTCACCATGTACCAGTAACGGCCATTTTGCTTTTTCCGCCTTGCTGCCTTCAAGTACCGTCAAGTGATTATGATCGGACAAGCAAAGCCAATCATATCCATGTTCGTGGTACCACTCAGAAACATGTTCTGGTGATGCATCTCCATCACTATTAGTTGTATGAGTATGTAAATTGCCTTTGAGCCAAGTTTTTAAAGTCATAACCAGATAGTACAGACGATTTTGAGGCACGAACATCTTGACAGGCACTAAACATGGCAAGAGACTCACACAATGTCCCAATCTGACCTGACAAACAGCCCACAACTGCGCACTATGTTCCAAGATTATTGGCGTATCGACAGCCTAATACGAGCGGAAGTAAGCGAATTGGATGATTCGATTTTAGATTGGACTTCAGATCACTGGGGATGGTCTGGTTGGTCAATTAGACAACAAACTAGCCACATGGCATCTATACCCGTCCGATGGTTGATCGGGAAATGGGCTGACCAACTATTCTCAGACAAATTACCGATGTCACCAACACGTTATGCAATATTCAATTCCAAACAACATGACCGCCGACTCGACGATCAAGCGTTCTGGCGCATTGAAGAAATATTAAGCGCGTTAGACGAGGCTATATCCATATCAAAACGCGTGTTGATCAACACAACCATACAAAAAGCTCGAACAATGGTCGTCTACCGCGCTCCAAGTGATCAGTGGAACCTGATGCGAACAGTCCATCCAGACGGGATCTCTGCTGATCCCACAACAAGAGCAATGATCCGCATGGATTTGGTCGCAACATTCAGGCATATCCAGAACGAGTTCTACACCCACATATTCAACATACAACGCGAAAAAATCGCTCTGGGTATTGAACCGATAGTGAAGCTACCAGATGCTGGATATCACAAAGCCATTGGCTGGGATTCGAAAATGCCAGTATGGAAGGAAGCACGCTGACACAATAATGTCTCTGGAATCAATCGCTTAACTAGATATGTACAGGCAATAACATTAGAAAACAATTTAGGAGTATTTGGAAATGTCAAAACGCAAAGTGTTAATCACTGGGGCTAGCGGATATATCGCATCATTGATGCTTCCTACTCTAAGAGAGCATTTCGACCTGACTCTTGCGGACATTTCCGAAATAGACAGGGATGGTAATAAGGTCGAAGGTGTAACCATCGCTAACTTTATTGATCCCGATAGATCAAAATATCAACATTTATTTGAGAATATCAGCGCTGTGATTCATCTAGCGTTCAAGCCTCATACCCCCAGGGGAGCCAAGACAGAAAATGCTCTGATAGATCGCTTCGACAATGAGCACGAAAACATCCAAATGGCTAACAACATATATCGATGCGCCTACGATGCCGGTGTTAGCAGACTTGCAATCGCCAGCTCAAACCATGCAGCTGACTGGTATGAACATTCTTTAATTCACGAACGCAAAATGGATCTGGTCCGTCCAAGTGATTTTCCTGTGTCAGACAATTTCTACGGGTGGGCAAAAGCTGCCTACGAACTACTAGCATGGCCATACGCATGTGGAATATTCGGTAGAAAACTAGAAACTGTCATGTTGAGAATCGGATTCACCAGACCGATCAAAGTCACTGATTACCTTTCCGACTCACCCATGACAGAACAAACCAGTAACGGAATCGCCGAATTTAAACGAAATCTTGGTGCCTATATAAGTCCTAGGGATATCACTCAATTATTCAGCCGAGCGATCGAAGCTCCAGACATCGAAAATAAACACGGTATTCCGTTTGTTATCGCTTATGGTTGTAGCGATAACACCCGAAGATTTTGGTCATTAGAGACTGGAAGAGAATATCTTGACTACCAGCCACAAGACGACACGGAAATAATCTACGCCAACGAGATTAGAGAGCTCCTGACTGGAGAAGGAACTAATATACGCGGTGGAAAAGTAGGCATCTAAACACACGAAGATAACGTGAGAACGAAGAAACCCTCAGGTCGAACAGAGATGTGGCTAGTAGAAGGAAAACTTACGTTTGATCATCTTCTCTTCACCTATCTTGACAATGATCTGCTCGTATAATTCGAAATCCCACTCGCCAATAAAACTGACTGCAGTTCCGCGTTTTCCCATTCGTGCCGTGCGCCCGATCCGGTGGACATACTCTTCTATATTCTCTGGCATGTCGTAGTTAACCACGTGAGATATAGTCGGGATGTCTAAACCACGAGCTGCAAGGTTAGTGGCGACAAGCATTTTCAAGCTACCTTCGCGAAACGAGGCCATTACTCGGTTTCGTTCCGACTGAGACATGCCGCCATGGATTCCCTTAACCGCGAATCCCTCGCCAGCCAGGCCCTTAGATAAACGGTCCACACCGATTTGCATTTTGCGAAATATTAATACCTGTGACCCTACTTCAAGATCATCAAGAATCTCTAATATGCCGTCCGCTTTATCTTGAGATGCAACGTCATAGAAAATCTGATCGACTTCATCAACGGTTTCAAGGCCTTTGGTATCCGAAACCAGCTGTATCCAACGTGGGTTGTCAAGATAACGACGAATCAATCCTCTTATAAAATTTGGGATGGTTGCAGAAAAAAGAGCGGTCTGGCGTGCACTCGGAGTTCTCTTTAATATGTATTCCATATCATCAGCAAAACCGATGTCTAACATCTCATCAGCCTCATCCAGCACAGCCATATCTACGTATCCCAAATCAAGCGTCCTGCGGTTCATATGGTCTTTCACACGCCCAGGTGTACCTACAACAATGGCCATGCCCTGTTCAAGCAACTTAATCTGCCTGGCAATAGGTTCCCCGCCATAAACTGCTACAACACCTACCCCTCGGTCCCGTCCTATGAGAGACAATTCTCGTTGAACCTGTTGGGCTAACTCACGCGTCGGCACAAGTACAAGCCCCTGGACTTGGCGAGAGCGAGGATCGACAAAATTACACATCGGGATTCCAAAAGCAGCAGTCTTCCCAGATCCCGTTACCGCTTGAGCAACAACATCTCGACCCTGGAGAACCCACGGCATTGAGGCTTTTTGTATATCTGACGGGTGTTCATATCCCATGTTCAGAATGGAATTGACGATCGTCTCCTTCAGTTCAAGACCCCCCCAAATGACAAGGCCTTCAGAATCAATTGATGACTTAGACTGAGTATCTGGTGACTGTCTACTGCCAGAGCGGCGTGACTTCACTCTGCGCCTCCGAGAGCGATTACGATTATCACTGCCTGAACCAGCATTATCAGTAGCAGGCTTATCATTCGATCGCTGATACGATCCATCATGCTGCTTGCTAGTAGCGTTACGCTTAGTTCGGCCTGAACGGCCTGTGGTTACACCGACGGTATCTTTGGGGTTATCGGATGCCGCAGAGGGCGAATCGGGCGATTTGAAGTCACGAGCGATACGGCTGTGTGCAGCAGTGCGAGAATTAAGTTCTACAGATGTTGATTTGGTGTTACGATCGCCGCGCCCAATGAGACCTTTCAGTCTGCCTAGATTACCCAGTGTGCTGTTGTCCTTGTGAACTTTAAATGAATATTAGTGATTTACGTTTATTAATTCTATCTAGTGTACGACCTACAGGCAGGTTTACGAAATCGAGCAAGCATGGAACAGTATTCGTTAAAGCCTGTTCAACCGTAAACAGGTAATTACAGTGAGAAATTAGATACTGTTCGAAACATGAACAGCATCCAAATAACAAAACAACTTAATTCATCATCATCAATATTTTGGGCTTCTCTATCCAAGCCATTGAATTATCTCTCTAAAAAATGGGTTGCCATAACTTCAGCATTACTAGTCGGGATATTACTTGTTTTAACAGGGGTTTTAATTACTGAAAATCTCCTCTTACTCGCTTCAGTACACCTAATCACACTTTTAGGTTGTACCTTTATCTACCTCATCCTCTCGAGGAAAAATAAAGAAGGGGATGAACAGATCAGGTCACTTAAAGATCGTATTTCAGCAGAAGCTAGTGCAAGCAGAATCCTACAGGGTGCCAAATTATTGAACAGAGATGATGCAAGCAGTGCAGAATCCCGGTTAGCAGTAGCAGCAAGAACAGCAACCAATTACGACGCAGCTATTATTTTCAACCTACAACATGCACATGGTGCCCTGATTCCCTCACATTGGAGCTACGAAGGCCAACTGAATAATATCGAAGCAGAATTTGAGCCTCTAGCGGAGAGGTCACCAGGAGCATCAGCTATCAAACAAGGCTCAGCAATCGTTATGTCAACCAACCACCCAGAAGCAGTTTCAATTCCGACATGGGCGAGGCATTCAGGATTCACCCAGGGCATAGTTTCTCCCATTTTCGACGGACTAGACACTGTTGGTGTGGTATATGCATTGAATAAAAAAACAACATTGCCGACTCTACTCGAAATCGAACAACTAGAATTGATTTTGAGCTTCAGGTCCATCATTTCATCCAGAAATAAATCCGGCATGTTTAAAGAAGGATTTCGGACTTTCGATGTTACAAACACTCCGGAGGTCGATAAAAGGAATCCAGAAAAAACAATCAAAAACCTGACAATCGGACCCTTCTCACTTAATGCAGAATTGGGTCAAATGGAATTATCAGGCACCGCAATTTCACTATCACCCACCGAGTTTCTCCTCATGCACGCACTCGCCTCTTCAAGCGGCATGCCGGTCTCACCAACGATATTGATGAGCACCTGTTGGGAAGAAGGTGCCCGACCATCTGAACGTGCTTTGGACGTGGCGATATTCCGCCTACGTAAGAAGCTCAAAACCATCCTGGCACACACGGGGTTAATCAAAACTGTGAGGGGCAGCGGTTACATGTTCGATACGTCTAGCATAAAAGTAGATTCTGCAGCCACAGCACTTTAAATATTGGTACGTTTTACCTACCGCAACCAACACGTTTTTTAGCTTCAAGAATAAACGCCGCATTGGAACGTATCATGCGGCGTTATGTGTGACGGCCGAGAAAATATATCGGCTCCAACCTTTTCATACATTTCTTATTTAACCGGTCGGCAAAAGTATTGGGGCACGTCTTCGAACAGGAGTGGGATTTTCGAAAATCAGTAATGATGCTTTACTTGACAAGTCATTGAAGTTATTGAGCTCAGATGGTTCGCGCGCCGGCTCCGTATCATTCCCAATCAACATAGCCGTTACGCGAACGTCAAGCCCGAATGACATTTCACGTTGAGTCGACATTTTTATTTCGGCATCAGGCCCAACAACTCCCCGCACGACATGAAAAGCTTCAGCCGCCTGCCCTACTGAAAGTCCAATACCACCTTGAATGTGTAGAAGTACACTTTTTGTCACTTTAGGTATCATCGAATAGTCGGCTAACGCCTGTAAGGCTGCGGACCGCCCTGCATGCAAACCCGTTGCAGTGGCTGAAACTACTGATGATTCGTCACTAGCAACGAGATTACGCTTTACTTCTTTGGCGCAATTTTCTGAAGCGGATAACACGTTCAAAACATCTTGAACAATATTGGTCATAGCACGACCCGCATCTTCTAATGCTTCACGAACAGGCACTCTATCTCCGTAGGGGTTACACAGTTCATCGTTTTTCATAACTAATACAGTATCTGAGATGTTACGCAAGCGTTTGAGAGCCTTTCTCGCCGCGTTAGTCCTGATCCTACCTTCAAACTCAAACGGCATATTAACCGAAGATATCGTCAGCGCACCAGATTCACGAGCTGTCTCTGCTACCAAAGGAGCGACAACAGATCCCATCCAGCGACCTAAGCCAGCGAGGATCAGTATGACATCAGCTCCCTGCATAAAAGAGCGAACTCGATCTGACATCTCTACATATTGTGCGTACAAATGATCAATCTCAGAACGCTCTCCGTCTCCTAATGGAAGGTACAGCAATTGAGCATTTCCAATACGTTCTTCAGTTTTAATATCCCTATCCAGATTAAGCACATCTACGGAATTTGGCAGGAGCGCAGCGAGACGTTCTGAAGAAGAGCAACCAGCGCCACCAACACCAACTACTTTGAGAGTCAATGTTTTTTGTGCAGAAACTGAATTTAGGTTCGTAATCATGTTTATTTTTCCATATCTGAGAGTGCAATCAGCATCATCGGCTGGACCTAAAATTAGCACAAGTGTTCTGGCAATTGGGACACTTTCCATGACTGATTACGAACATTTGTGCTTATTCACACGATCACAGGTAAAAATCAGTTGCCAAAGGTCGTTGTAAACCTTGTTTGACAACCAATAAATGAAAAATATCAACCGATCTAAAGTGACCGCAATACATAGGGGACGACCAAGTCAATCATCTGCTTGGAGGAATTATTTCCGAACTCACGGAATAACTTTTTATATCCACATATACGAATTTACAAAATCGTTCGCAACCGTTCGATTGCTTCTTGTAAATTCTCCTGAGAGTTCGCAAAAGAAATACGAACGTACCCATCCCCATATTGGCCGAATGCCGTGCCTGCCAATAAGGCAACCCCAGCGTCATACATTGCCTTTTCAGCGAACTCCTGGGAACTCAATCCAGTTCCGCGAATATTTGGGAACGCGTAGAACGCACCCTTGGGCTCCGGGCAAGTTATCCCTGGAAGTGAGTTCAGGCCTTCAACAACAAGATCGCGTCGTTTGGTAAATTCCTCCATCATCATCCAGACAGAATCCTGAGGCCCTTCCAGTGCCGCTATCGCTGCCATTTGACTAAATACCGACGTACAGGAAACACTGTTAGTCATGAGACGCACAATAGGTTCAACTAAAAAGTCAGGGAACACTCCATACCCCAAGCGCCATCCCGTCATCGCATAACTCTTTGAGAACCCATCTAGGATTACCGTTCGATCACGCATCCCAGGGAATTTGGTTATCGATACATGTTCTTGATCGCCGTAATACATATCTTTATAGATTTCGTCAGCCATAACAACGATGTCATTCTCAAGTGCGATTTCGGCAATTCGTTTAAGATCTGTTTCAGGAATGACACTTCCACAAGGATTGTTAGGTGAATTAACGATCATGAGTTTGGTACGGGGCGTCACAAGCGATTTGAGATCGTCAATATCCGCGTTATACCCAGTCTCTTCATTCAATTGCATTGGTACTGGAGTACCACCCATATACCTAATCATCGATTCGTAAATAGGAAAGCCTGGATTCGGGTAGATAACCTCGTCACCCTCTTCAATCAAAGCCATGATTGTGAAGAACATAACGGGTTTGCCGCCTGGTGTCACGATGACATTATCTGCAGAAACTTTATAGCCTTGCCGTTCTGTCTGATGCTTGGCGATAGACTCACGAAGTTCAAGCTGACCTGCTGAAGGACCATAGTGAGTGAATCCATCATCAAGAGCCTTTTTAGCAGCATCTCGGATATGCAGAGGAGTGTCGAAATCTGGCTCACCAATCTCGAGATGAATAATCGATTTACCTTGGCGTTCGAGTTCTTTGGCTTTAGCAAGGGTCTCGAACGCTGTTTCAGTACCTAGATTTGCTTGTCGAGATGCGAGCTGTGCCAAGAGTAAGCAGCCTGTTCAATTTAGTTTGTAGTGTGAAATTTATTTGAATTCATTAACCGATAACTACCCAGTAAGCTGTATTGTGAATGATTAACGAATTCGCCAGAAGACAAAAATTCTCTTCCAGTGCCGGAGGCATGTCAATATCCGATTGGGCAATGTTAGGTGCACCAAACGACAATCATTGCGAGTATTTTTGATAAAACATGGATAATCGCAGGCCGACTAGTGCCAAGTTATGATCTGAACTGGAGCGTCTTAAATTATGAGCCATATTCGCCATAACCGAATGAAACAAATCATCAAATCGGGCAAGCCTGCATATGGGGTATCCGTTCAGTTCCCATCACCAGAGATAGTCGAAATGATTGGGGAACTGAACTTTGATTGGGTGATGCTCGATGCAGAACACGGGTCAATCACAGCAGATAACATCGGACCAATGATCATGGCTGCCGAAATTCGTGGGCTTACGCCAATAGTCCGCCCTGAGAATAACGACCCATCGGTGATCAACAAATACTTGGACCGAGGGGCCATGGGCGTACAAGTACCCCACATCAATACAGCCGATGAAGCTCGTGCAGTAGTAAATGCGTGCCTATATCACCCGCAAGGAATGCGAGGTCTCGGTGGCGGAAGAATGGCTGATTTCGGATGGGGATCTCCGGTATCAGAGTATGTCAAAAGCGCAAACAGTGAGATGTTGGTATGTGTTCAAATCGAAGACGTGATTGCCGTCGAAAATCTTGATGAAATATTGGACGTGCAAAATATTGATGTGTTTTTCGTAGGGCCAACCGATCTTGCACAATCAATGGGGCATCCAGGAAACAATGGTCATCCAGATGTTGTACAAGCCATCAAGGATGTATTCGATAGAATCCATGCCTCAGGCCACGCTTCGGGCACACCAGGCTCAGCGGAGCAAGCGAAAAAAAATACACAAACCGGCATCATGTACCACTACACCCATATCCCGACATTCATGAGTTCTTACGGTCGCCATTTCATGGAAATAGTTGGACGTATATAAAGGCATGTCCAAATCGTGGCAATGAACTACTCTGCCTGGGCAGATTGGTACGATATTTTTTACTCTGGAGCCGATCCTGCTGAACTCAATTTCTATCAGGGTATATGCAAAGCTATACAAGGGCCTATTCTTGAAATAGGCGTAGGAACCGGGCGAGTTTCTTTGCCACTCGCACAGGCAGGCATGGAAATAGTTGGCATTGATCTGTTCGAACCCATGCTCAAGGTCGCCCAACGAAAAGCTTTAGCGGTTGCACCTCTAAAGGGCAGTCTCAATTTGATACAGGCTGACATGCGAAATTTCGACTTGCAACGCCAATTCCCCATCGTAATAATGCCGGCCCGAACATTGCTGTTGGCCACCACGGAAGAAGACCAGTTACGTACTTTATGTTGTGCTGCAAACCACCTCACTTCAGGAGGGACAATGGCATTCAACCTGTTCTACCCTGACCCCGAGATGCTAGCCGAAGATCCTGAAGAAGAATTTCTACTCGAAGTGGTGGAAAAGCCTGAGGGCGGGAGGTATGTACTAACAGCCAAAAATCATTTCGATACAGTCACACAATTAAATCACGGGACCCAAATAGCTGAAGAACTTGACCAAAATGGAAATTCCCTACGCCGGCAAGAATTAGATGTACTAGTCCGCTATCTTCACCCTGAACAAGTTATTAGCCTATGTGACCTTGTTGGTCTGGAAATTCTCGAGATGTGGGGAGATTTCGAAGGCCATGAATTGAATGAGGACAGTGAAGAAATAGTCGTCTTAGCGAGGCATACAGAGTCCAAACTAACGATCACATAACTATTGTTGAGGAAGGCCTATGAGTGGTCCAGCAAATGACTCTGGCGCTAAAATCCCGCTGTTTTATCACAAACATTTTCTAGCGGCTCCCCAGCTGAAAATTTTCGTAGGTTTGCCTTAAATGCTTGACGCCGCATCTCGTATAACTCAGGAGTTAAAGCAGATGAATGAGGAGTCAAAATCACATTGTCAAGACTCCAAAGTCTAGATCCTTCATCAAGTGGCTCTACAGCCGTGGCATCTAAAGCTGCTCCAGCAAGATGACCTGATTCCAACGCATCACACATGGCATCTTCATCAACGATCTCACCTCGAGAAATAACGATGATATAACTTCCTTTAGGCATCAAAGCTATTCGACGAGCGTCAATCGAGTTCCGAGTGTTTTCAAGAACTGGTGCAGCGATCACCAGAAAGTTAGATATTCGACAGAGATCATCCATTCGATCTAGGTTCCAACACTCACGTACGCTAGCAGGAATATTGGATGGGCCCGGATCGATTGCGAAGGTCGTCGTACCGAAGGCAGCGACGCGATCTGCAACCGCCCTTCCGATCGCACCAAGACCGAATATACCAACCGTTGTGCCAGTTAATTCAGTTATACGGGAGGCATACTTTTGCGTATCCCATATTTTCTTTTTGCGATCTTCAAATGCCTCTTGAAACCGGTGCGTCAAACCGATCATGGCACCTATGACGTGGTCTCCCATCGACGTGACATGGGTTCCAGGAGCATTGGTGATGGGTACGTTTGAGTCAACGATGTTTTTATAAGCGACAATCTTGTCGATTCCCATACCGGGGCAGGCAATCCATTTTAGTTGACGCGCTGCGGAAAACGCCTGATCATCAGGCCACCCGAAAAAGACATCGGCATCACGAATCGCCTCTTTATGCTCGATGGGGTCATACGCAGCTATAAAATCGATTTCTGGAAACGTGTCAATTAATTCATCGACGTATTGAATCCCAACATGATCAGTGCCTATAACTACCTTAAATTTCGCCATCGCAATTCTCCAGTTATTTTTTTGGCAAGTCCAAATAATCTCACATCATGCAGAATGCGCAAATGATCAACAAACAAAATTTCGGGAAAATAGTCGATTCATTAACCGAACAAGTAATAAAAACCTAACAACCTAACTATTTCCGATAGATCAAATTCATGTCGAGGTTCAGTACAGAGTAAAATTCCTACATGCCAAATACCACTGGACAATTTGTAATAGAAGCCAGTTTCAAGCCAACCGGTGATCAACCAGCAGCCATAGAGGCGCTTTCGGATGGATTAAAAAGACAACTCCACCACCAAACGCTACTGGGTGTAACTGGATCGGGTAAAACTTTCACAATGGCTAAGATCATAGAGGAGGTGCAGCGTCCAACCCTCGTTATCGCACACAATAAAACACTAGCTGCGCAACTTTCATCGGAATTCCAAGACTTTTTCCCAAATAACTCGGTTCAGTATTTCGTTAGTTACTACGACTACTACCAACCAGAAGCCTACATTCCACAATCTGACACGTTCATCGAAAAAGAATCCGATGTAAACGAAGAAATCGACCGACTACGCCATGCTGCGACCCGTGCGGTCTTAACGCGACGGGATACTTTGATAGTCGCAAGCGTGTCCTGCATTTACGGTTTAGGGTCCCCCGAGGAATACAGATCTGTAGTTCTTAGTCTAAAAAAGGGAGAAGAACCTGGGCTTCGTCGTGTCGTCCGAAAATTAATCGACATGTACTACGAACGAAACGACATGGAAATGATTCGAGGACGCTTCCGACTTCGAGGTGACACGCTGGAAATCATGCCTGCGTATGAGGAATTGGCCGTGAGAGTACAGTTTTTTGGTGACGAGATTGAGCGAATCATTGAGTTAGATCCATTGACAGGTGAAGTGCTTGCAGAACTTGAGCAAATCGATATCTTCCCTGGTAAGCATTTCGTTACTCCCGAAGATGAATTGAAAGAAGCTTTAAAAGATATCGAGGAAGAGCTCGGTGAGCGTCTCGACCAGCTTAGATCTGCCGGTAAATTATTAGAAGCGCAACGACTTGAACAACGAACTCATTTTGATCTCGAAATGCTTAGAGAGACGGGATCGTGCCCTGGCGTAGAGAATTATTCTCGACCATTAGGACGGCGCCCCCCCGGTTCTGCACCATGGACACTACTCGACTACTTCCCAGACGATTTCCTCATCTTCATTGATGAATCCCATATAACCCTGCCACAAATCCGTGGCATGTATAAGGGTGATATCTCTCGCAAAACAAATCTTGTCGATTACGGTTTCAGGTTACCTTCAGCAATTGACAATCGACCTCTTGCCTTTGAAGAATTCGAAGATCGGGTAAATCAGATCGTCTACGTATCTGCTACTCCAGGCTCATACGAAAGTACACACGAAGAACAACGAGTCGAGCAGGTCATCCGGCCAACAGGGCTAGTTGATCCTGAAATCGTCATCGCACCCACTGAGGGTCAAATTGACAATCTTCTTGACAGGATTCAGGAAACCACAGCGAAGAACGAGCGCGTTTTAGTGACTACCCTCACAAAACGTATGGCCGAAGAGCTATCTGACTATCTAAGAGAATTAGGTGTCAGAGTCCAGTACCTGCATTCGGAAATCCAAACGATGGAGCGCTCGGAAATCCTACGAGATCTTAGACTTGGAGTATACGATGTGGTTGTAGGGATAAATCTCCTGCGAGAAGGCCTAGACCTTCCGGAGGTATCGCTAGTCGCAATCCTTGATGCGGATAAAGAAGGATATTTAAGGTCCAGTACATCCCTTGTTCAGACTATTGGCCGAGCGGCGAGACACGTGGAAGGCACAGTGGTTATGTACGCTGACAAAATCACTGAATCGATGCGATTTGCAATCGATGAAACCAATAGACGACGCGAAATCCAATCTGCACACAACGATGCGAACGCGATAATCCCAATTTCCATCGTCAAATCCGTCAAGGAAATAACTTCGCACGCCCGTCAGCTTGCGGACACCAAAACACCACACGTCAAACCAGCAACTCTGCCAAAGAACGATCTCGCTCGTCTAGTGAAAGACCTTGAAAAACAGATGAAGAAAGCTGCGCGAGAATTGGAATTTGAAAAAGCAGCATTATTGCGAGATCAAGTTGTTGATCTTCGCAAGGTACTAGTTGATCTCGGCGATTCACTGGATCCCGAACCAGACAAGGAAGTCGACCTTGCCCCATCTGCCCCGGATGGTATCCCTGAAGAGCTCATTAACGCCGATTGACCGTCTCAGATCCGATCAACAATTGACTCCCGCTCTGATAGGCTTAACCTCAGTAAATTTTACGTGATTAGGCCAGTCTAATTCATAAACCTACACGAACTATGGAGATGTCGATGCCTGAAGCTGAAGTACTAGAGCAGAGAACCGTCCTGGAAGCTCTCAGGGACGTTTACGACCCAGAAATTCCCGTCAATGTCGTAGATTTAGGCCTGATTTACACAGTAGAAGTTGCAGATGGTGACGTCCACGTCGAAATGACTCTTACGGCTCAGGGTTGTGGAATGGGACCCTATATCGCCCAACAGGCCGAATGGCGAATTGCTGAAATCGACGATGTTGAAGACGTACAAGTTGATGTTGTCTTCGATCCTCCATGGACCCCGGATATGATTACGGAAGACGGGAAACGTCTTCTTGGTATCGACTAATCAACCAAGGACATCGGGCACGGCTAGAAGCAAGAATCGTTCGGTAAACCAAAAATTAAATGTCGTCACCCAGAAAATTAACTCCCCAAGAAGAAGCCCGTCTAGCACAAGTCCGCAAGAATTTTGAAGAACGACGCCGTGTCACCCAATCACTTGAAGGGATCGGAACTAGAATCGGTGTTTACTCAGGCAAGGGGGGAGTTGGGAAAACCACAGTTGCAACCAACTTAGCAGTAACTTTAGCAGCTCAAGATAAGGATGTTGCTTTATTCGATTGCGACATTGATTGTCCAAATGTAACTCAAGTCCTGAGGATAACCGAAGGCCCTGTCCAAAACGGTGAAAAACTCACCCCGCCTACGCGATTCGGCGTCAAAGTGATGTCAATGGCGTTCTTTCAGGAAAACGAAGATGAAGCAATCATCTGGCGTGGCCCAATGATCCACAACGCTATTAATCAGTTCTTGCAATCAACAGAGTGGGGGAACCCCGATTACATGATCGTTGACTTACCTCCAGGAACATCGGACGCACCGTTAACGGTTATGCAAACACTCAATCTCGACGGCTTCATCATTGTTACCACGCCCCACGAGCTAGCTGTGCTTGATGCAAAACGATCAATCAATATGATCAAAAAAATGAACCTGAACGTCTTTGGGGTGGTCGAAAATCTTTCGGGTGGTGTGTTCGGTACCGGAGGGGGGCAGGCACTTGCGGAAGAAATGAATCTTCCCTTTCTCGGAGCAACTGACATGAGTTCGGATTATACAAATTCAAGAAAACCTGCAGCTTTAGAATCCGATTCGGTAGCTGCTGAATATACCTCTATATCTAATGAACTGACCAGGCAAATATCTGAAAATAAATCACATTGATTTTCAAGTTTGAAACTGATAGAAGTACCCGAATCCTCTAATCAAGCGCAGAAATTACGGTCTTTGCACAGACTGATTTCTGTATACAGTTCATACTCTCAAGGCTACCGATCAAGCTTTACCAGCATTGCAGCAACGGTATCCTCAAGTGTTCTGTTTTGGTCAACGGTTCCAACGCGTTCATGACCGATCGCGGAGTTTGAGATTTTTTGAAAAGTTTCAGCTGCTCCTGTATGAATGTTAGGAGTAATGCCGGCGTCTTTAAATGTAGCAGCTATCTCTTCCATCTCACCTATCCAACGAAATGCCTGGGCTGATATTGAATTCACCCGATTCATGGCATTCAATGTTGCGGGCTGGCTCTCCTCTAATTCACAAATCAGATCATCTAAAAGTCCCAAAGACTTTGCTGTCATCAAGGTAGAGGCATGAAGAGCGGCACTTCCCTTTGTCAGTGCCGCATATACCATTTTCAACCCGGACGCACGACCCACATCCCCGCCCATTATCGGTACAGATATCCCCTTTCCGTCAAGTTCTGCCAAGATCATTGCATATTCACCTGAGGCATAAAAACGCGGTACCGCACCTGTTCTGGGAGATCCCCCAATAATGCCAGCGTCAATAAACATTCCCCCAGCAGCACTAATGATCTCACCGATTTTAACGCCAGTGGCCGGAGATACCGCATTACAGTCAGCAAAAGCCACTCGACTACCTGTACGGACAATGGATTCTCCAACGCTCTCAGTAAACGCAAGAGCCTCTGACGGTACCAGAATCGAGAGTATTAGATCCGAGGCTGTCACTACATCGTCCAGAGACCCAACATCAACAATACCCTGTTCTAAAGCACGACTTCTTGAGGCTTCAC
>CAJWJL010000032.1:0-16725 GCA_913042135.1 uncultured Chloroflexota bacterium
TTAGGCAGGCTAAAGTAGAGAATCAGGAACTGATTTTGCTGATCACAATTACCACAGTGAGCCTTAGCATACTGTTACACGGCGTAAGTGCTGGTCCCGCCTCTAAATGGTATGGTGCGATTGCGAGTCGAATGAGTGATTCCGAGGAGCAAAAAATGGTGGGAGAGATGCCGTACAGGGTGCGTACATCAATAACGAGGAATTAGCTAGAAATGAATACAATCAAAATTATGGATTGGGATGAACTCGAGGACCGACAACCCAAGCATGTCTTGATATCAAATGTCGATCTGGTGGTTATTCGCTATGACGACAGCGTGTCTGTGTTGTACGGGCGCTGTGCACACCGGGGAGCAATGATGTCGGACGGCTTTATAGACGGTCACAATATTATCTGTGGCGTCCATGGCTGGGACTACCGTATTGATACCGGCATTAGCGAATATAACAACGCGGAGACGTTACCCAAGTTCAAAAGTTGGGTCAAAGACGGTGCGGTTCTCGTTGATGAAGATGAGATACTTGCATGGGAAAAAGAACATCCACAACCTTATGATAGAAGCCAGTACCAGGGTAGTTTTCAAGATCCACACGGTGGGCCTGAGGAAACCGATGTAAAGCTCATCCGTAAGCTGGCATCCGAGGGACTTGAAAAAACGGGCCCTCATGGTCCGGCTGCAGCTATGGGTGTGGTACGGCAGGGATTGCCTCAATGGACTGATCTCCAGTTTGTGGTAGCCCAGCTCCAGAAACTGCCGCTGCTGGACGATGAGCTGGTAGAGACCCACCTGACTATCGGCCCACGGGCCAGAAAGCCCCTACGCCTAGAAATCCCGCTATTCGTGTCTGACATGAGTTATGGCGCACTATCCGAAGAAGCGAAGGTCGCGCTTGCCACTGGTGCCGAGAAGGCGGGTACTGGCATTTGTTCCGGGGAAGGTGGCATGCTGCCCGATGAACAGGCTGTCAACAGCCGGTATTTTTATGAACTGGCCTCTGCGCGTTTTGGCTTCAGCTGGGACAAGCTCGAACGTGTGCAGGCCTTTCATTTTAAGGGTGGGCAGGGTGCCAAAACAGGTACCGGTGGCCATCTGCCGGGAATCAAGGTTAAAGGTAAGATTGCCCAGGTGCGCGGTCTGAAGGAAGGGCAGCCTGCGGTTTCACCACCGAGGTTTCCGGACTGGACATCGCTTGATCAATATAAGGATTTCGCAGACGAGGTGCGCGAGCGTACCGGGGGGATTCCGATTGGTTACAAGCTCTCTGCACAACATATTGAAAAAGACATCGATGCAGCTCTTGGCATTGGCGTCGACTATATCATCCTCGATGGGCGTGGTGGTGGCACTGGTGCCGCTCCCTTGATCTTCCGTGACAACATCTCTGTCCCGACTATCCCGGCGCTTGCGCGGGCACGTCGGCATCTGGATTCTGGTGGTGCAGAAGAGATCACCCTCATTGCGACCGGAGGGTTACGAACCCCGGCTGATTTTGCCAAAGCGATGGCGCTGGGTGCTGATGGAGTTGCGATATCCAATGCTGCCCTACAGGCAATCGGGTGTCTTGGAATGCGTGCCTGTGATACGGATAATTGTCCGGTGGGTATCGCGACTCAACGTGAGGAATTGCGTGAGCGCCTGATAGTTAATCCGGCTGCAGAGCGATTGGCGCGTTTTCTCGACGCTTCAATTGGCCTAATGACCGTTTTGGCTCGGGCCTGTGGCCATCATCATTTGAGCGAATTCAATAAGGACGATCTCACTACCTTTAACCGGGATATGGCCTATCTTACAGGCGTGAGCTACGGGGGCGCCGTTCCAATATGACAGAGATGTGACCGTAGCTTGTCTGGGATTAGCTGCTGATTGCCCTCTCACTGAGAATGGGAGAGCGAATTGTCCAGAGTTGGCCTGTGGCAGATAGTTCGCTGCCATCGTAGAGGTGTTCAAGCAAACTTGAGAAGAGAGAAAATGGCACAACCGAAACTTCCTGATCTGCAGTGGCATAAAGTTGCTGAACTGGATGAATTACCCGAAGGCCGTGTAAAAACCGTAGTGGCTGGTACTAAGTCTATGGCGCTTACCCATATCGAAGGGGAGTACACGGCGATGGACAACCGTTGCCCACACCAGGGCGGACCGCTGGGAGAGGGCTCGATTGAGATCGGCCAAAATGGCCAGTGCTGGTTGCGTTGCCCTTGGCATGGCTGGGACTTTGATCCACGTTCCGGTGTGTCGCCAGGTGGCCATGAAGACAGTGGCCAAGCCTTGTTTCCGTTAGAAGTTCGCGAGGACGGTCTTTATGTCGGACTGGAGGTAGAGCCTGAGCATCAACGTACCGTTACCGATGTAATGGCAGAGACCATGGTGAACTGGGGAATCAAAAGTGTGTTTGGTATGGTTGGACATTCCAACCTGGGTCTTGCCGATGCGCTCAGAGTGCAGGAACAAAAAGGTGGGTTGACGTTCTACGGCGTTCGCCATGAAGGCGCTGCCGCATTCGCATGTTCAGGGTACGCAAAACTTTCAGGTAAACCAGCTGCGTGCCTCACCATTGCCGGACCGGGCGCTACTAATCTAATGACTGGTTTATGGGATGCCAAAGTCGATCGTGCACCACTTCTGGCCTTGACCGGCCAGGTAAACGTGCAGGTCTTCGGGCCGGGTGCATTTCAGGAGATTGATTTAGCGGCGGCTTTTGAGCCTGTCGCTCATTTCAGCCAGACCGTACTGCACACGTCCAAACATGCCGAACTGATGACTCTGGCCTGCAAAAATGCCATCGTTAACCGTGATGTTGCGCATTTGATCTTCCCTGACGATGTTCAGACTCTACCGGCTGCCGAAACTGTGAATGCCTCGGGTCCAGCGGGTCGCATCGGGTCAGATTTTATCTCTCCATCCACGGATTCGTTAAAAGACGCATTGTCATTGATTCAACGACACCAGCGCCCAATTATTGTGGTCGGCTACGGGGCGAGAAATGCAATGCCTGAGGTGATTCAGCTTGCAGAGGTGCTCAATGCTCCGGTGTTGACCACGTTCAAGGGAAAGGGTCAGATTTCTGATCGACATCCACTGGCAGCGGGCGTACTGGGGCGCTCGGGTACGCCTATTGCAAGTTGGTTCATGAATGAGTGTGACCTGATAATTGCATTAGGTTCGTCATTCTCTAATCATACCGGAATTACTCCCAAACGCCCGATTATTCAGGTGGACTTTGATCAGATGGCTCTCGGTAAATTTCATTCCGTAACGGTACCTGTGTGGGGCGAAATTGGCATCACAGCCGCGCTGATTTGCAAGGAACTACCCAGCAAAGCCGATACCATTGATCAACGTCCGGAATTACTAGAGCGCTGGAAAATTTGGCGAGCTGAAAAAGAAAGCCGCATTCAGGACGATTCTGGTCATGGTGTTAACTCAGCGAGCATCTTCGCCACACTAAGCAATCTTGCGCCAGAGCAGGCCATCATTTCAGTCGACGTTGGCAATAACGCCTACTCCTTCGGTCGCTATTTTGAATGTACCGAGCAATCGATATTGATGTCGGGTTACCTGGGTTCAATTGGTTTTGGTTTCCCGGCTGCAATGGGTGCATGGGCCGCGACTCAGGATATCGATTTTCAACGGGGTCGCAAGGTGATCTCAGTCAGCGGCGATGGAGGCTTTGGGCAATATTTAGCTGATTTTAATACTGCGGTGAAGTACAACATGGATATCACCCATATCCTTTTGAATAACAGTCAATTAGGAAAAATCTCCAAAGAACAGCGAGCTGGGGAATGGACGGTATGGCAGACATCACTGCACAATCCAAATTTCGCAACTTACGCCAAGTTGTGCGGTGGATTCGGGCAACGTGTCACAACTGCCGACGGGCTAGGAACAGCGATTCAGGCGGGGCTCGATTACCCTGGCCCAGCTTTGATTGAGGTAATCTCTGATCCGGAGTTGCTGTAGATGACCTTTGACGACAGATCAACTCAGCTTGCGGTCTTCTCTGGCCCGTTGAAGTTTCCTACTGCAGGATCCTAGTCAATAACCCTTGTCATCCGAAAACTGCTAGCTGCCACCTAGCGAGTCGGGTTGTTCGTCGTCGGCCCACCAGCCTATTCCTAAAAAACTACCTCCCGCAGCAACAGCAACTATGCCGACTTCAACGACGAGGTGTCCTATATAGACGGCAGCAAGTACGGTACCCGCGTTCGCACCAACGACCGAATTGACAACGACTGCGCCGGCAACAACAGCCACCGTGACTGCTGCTGCCGTCGCATAACTCATACCGAGTATCTTTCCGTTCTCCTCAACTGTTTGGGTAGGATTTATATCGGTCCGACCCGTTATCGGCACAACTACGGAGAAAATAAAAAGGGTCAGTACTAGCAAAAGTCGCATAGCGGACTTTTACTCACCGTATAGCCAGTTACCCGTAAAGCCGCCGGCGACCCCCGATGCGGCGACCAAAGCCCAGTTGTAGATTCCTGTCGCTAAACCTGCCCCTGCTGCTGCAGGTGCTCCTGCACCGGCGATAGCAGCGGGGTGTGCGAACGCTCCTACTCCAATTGTGGCGGCCAACACAGTTCCGCCGGTGACGATATTCAGTACAGCGAGGCCAGCGACAGCACCTGCCCCAATTGCCAGTGCCCGGTAATCAGTCGAAGATTCTGCTTTAGTAAAGTGATCATGAGGTTGGCCGGTCGCTTCACCAGCCAACGATGGGCCCGAAAATAAAAACAGATTTACTACAGCTGCAAGGATAAGGCTTCGTATAGAAATCATCGAAAGTTCCTCAAGGGTTGAGAATATTTTTCAGGGAATGGAGATGATTGGACCTTTGAAAGGGCACGCAAGGAATCAACGACACCAATTTCCTTTTCCCAATTTGATCCATCTTCAGTCACAGTTTGTTACCAGGAAACCTAGCGGGAAAGAATCTGTCACACCGGTTTCCGCAACTTCCCCCTGCACATATGCGCAAGTTAGGCAGGACAATTATAGACTGATTTCTTTATAGGTAACAGAGTCCGGCCAGGAGCATGCAGCTAACAGTATTGTTGGCTATTTCGGGTCGGTAATTCGGCCATTTATCGACTGAATAATGCGCATTTTGCTCGTCAAATCTACAGGTTGAGTTGTCTCAGGCGCAACGAGTTAAGGATCACAGAAACTGAACTTAGGCTCATGGCTCCGGCGGCTATTACTGGACTGAGGAGAATTCCGAACACTGGGTATAGGATGCCAGCGGCAACTGGAACACCGAGTGCGTTGTAGACAAATGCAAAGAACAGATTCTGCTTGATATTGGCCATGGTTGCTCGGCTAAGCTCCTGCGCCCGGACTATGCCGGTCAAGTCTCCCTTGACTAGAGTAATGGCCGCGCTTTCTATGGCGACATCTGTTCCAGTACCCATGGCAATTCCAACGTTTGACTGAGCTAGAGCCGGAGCATCGTTGATTCCGTCGCCGGCCATAGCCACTACCCGCCCTTGATCTTGAAGTCGTATGATGGTTTCTGCCTTTTGATCAGGTAGGGCGTCTGCATATACATCGTCTATCTCTAGCTGCATTGCTACCGAGTTGGCTGTATCCCTATTATCTCCGGTTAGCATAATGACCTTTATCCGCTGGTCATGGAGAGCGTTAATCGCTGCTCGAGTATCGCTCTTGATCGGGTCAGCGACTCCGATAATTCCTGCCGGCCTGTTATCGATCGCAACAAACATTACCGTTTGTCCCTGTGATCGTAAGGAGTCAACCTGACTATTAAGCCGCTCATGGACGATCCCCAACTCCTCCATCAGCGCCTGGTTACCGAGAGCCACACCGCTCTTTTTGACAACCCCGGTTATGCCTTTTCCGGTAACTGAACTAAAACTTTCTACCTGATGAAGTTCAAGACCACGTTCTTGCGCACCGGCCACGATTGCTTCAGCCAACGGGTGTTCACTGCTGCGCTCCAGGCTGGCAGCCAGCTGCAGCATTTGGTTCTCATCGAACTCATCTGTCGTTAATGTGCTGATGAGTCTTGGCTTGCCCTCGGTAAGGGTGCCGGTCTTATCCACAACCAGGGTATCGATCTTTCGCAGAACCTCTATTGCTTCTGCATTCTTGAACAATACACCGTAGCCCGCGCCTTTCCCGGTTGCCACCATGATTGACATGGGTGTTGCCAAACCTAACGCACAAGGGCAGGCTATGATCAATACCGCTATCGCGGCCAGAACCGCGTGGGCCATCCTTGGATCAGGGCCAATGGCTCCCCATACGATCAGTGTGGTAAGGGAGATCAACAAAACGACCGGGACAAAGTAACTGGCAACTGTATCCGCCATCTTCTGTATGGGTGCCCGGCTTCGCTGAGCTTCGCTCACCATGGCCACAATACGAGCCAACATGGTTTCAGAGCCTACATTCTTAGCCTTCATAATTAGACTGCCGGTACCATTGACCGTAGCTCCTATCAACGCGTCTCCAGGCTTTTTGCCGACCGGGATGGATTCTCCGGTCACCATCGATTCGTCTATTGTGGAGGAGCCTTCCTGCACCACACCATCTACCGGGACTTTTTCGCCCGGCCGGACTCTCAACAGATCCCCAGCTTCCACCTGATCCAGTGGTATGTCTTCCTCACTGTCATCGTTACGGATAATCCGGGCACTGGTCGCAGCCAGACCAAGCAACTTCTTTATTGCAGAACCCGTCTGATTTCTGGCCCGAAGCTCAAGAACCTGGCCAAGCAATATCAGGGTAATGATTACGGCGGCAGCCTCGAAGTACACTCCCACATTTCCACCAGCATCCCGAAAAGATCCTGGAAATAACTGTGGCCAGAACACAGCCACGACACTGTATGCATAGGCAACACTAACTCCCAGACCTATGAGTGTGTACATGTTTAGGCTACGATTGATGACTGACTGCACCGCCCGGGCGTAAAAGGGCCATGCAGCCCATAGTGCAACAGGAGTAGCCAACGCCATTTCCAGAAACATCACTATTGATGGAGATAACAAGCTTGAAAAAGGCTTTGATGGAAACATATCTCCCATGGAGATCGCGATCAGCGGCAAAGACAAGGCTAGGCTTAAGCCGAAACGCCGCGACATGTCTTTCAGTTCTGGGTTTTCAGTCTCGTCGCCGACGCGGACCTCACTCGGTTCAAGCGCCATCCCGCACTTGGGACATGATCCTGGTCCCGGTTGCCGAACGTCAGGATGCATGGGGCAGGTATATTCTGGAGGATATTGAGAAGATCCGTTTTTCGGTAATTTTTCTTTGATTCGCTCTTCAACTGAAACATCAAGATAGTAGTTCGGGTCGGCAACAAATCTGTCAAAACAACGTCTGCTACAGAAGTAGTAGGTGTGTCCAGAGTGCTCGCTGTGAAAATCCGATAGGTTGGTAACTGACATTCCACACACCGGATCCTTCGTTGTGGGCGTGCTATGCGAAGTGTGTTCCGATTCTGTTTCGTTGTTCATACTGGATTTCACCGATCGACTCGTGAATGTTTTGGAGATGCACGTTGCTCAACTGGCTTCAAATCGACCTTATTACCAGCCTAACTGCGATTGCCACTCGGTCTATAGTACAGGCCGTTATTACTGGCTTGAGGTCTCGAAATTTTCTTTACGCCATGTCTCGAGAAATGTTGCTGTCAGGCGTTTGACAGCCGCTGCGGTCGTGGCCGAGTGGTCGGCGGGAGAAGACATCACTTGCCGACCACGTTGCCAAAGAACGACGTAACCGGTACGTAACCAGCCAACTGTCTCATCGAAAAAGGACACCATGCGGTAAGCACCGAGGGTAGTGGCAGTGCCACAAATGTTTTGCGAGTCGTAATGAGTTGTCATTAAGCTCAGGGTGACCAGCGTAGCCGGCGAAGAGCTGAGTGCAAGGCCACCCGCTTGCAGATCGCTTTCAACCAGTGGTAGGAAATCTGAGAGATGGATTCCACAAACTGTCGCATCCGGTGTGGTTTGGCTTATCGTTACCCGAACGCGATCCAGTCCACGAAGGTCCGCCTCGGGCTTTTCGATGGGTTCCTGGCCGGCCAGGGCGTTACCGATCAGTAGGCTCGAAGCCAGGAACAAGAAAGGTAGGATACGGCCTTTCAACCCGTACCCGATCGATCTGAACAAAGACAAAGGATAGATGGTTCGTTTAGGGGGGAAAGCCATTTTCGCTCGAAAATTAGGTAAAACGAGTTCTAAGAAACTAAATCCCTGTCAACTGTACCCCGAGAATTCTATCCGGATACACGTCTTGAGTTTCCAAGCCTCTCCCGTCTGGATTGATTTTGTCCGGTTCCCTGGGCTAGGCCTTGGTCTCTCGGTCTAGTTACGGGTCAGAACAAACCGATGATTCACTGGCTGTAGCGGCCTGGCATTATTCGGGAATAACTCGGCAAAAGACGCCGCGTCCTTCTCGGAGATCAGAATCGGTTCTTTCAGTACTACCCAAGACACGATCTGGGAGCATGGTGGCGTCGTCAAAGATCCCATGTACCACCAATAATTCTGTGTTGAGGGTATCAGTTCTAGCGGGTTAACCGTTCCAGATATTTCCCGCTCACCCACCTTTCGGGGTGCAGATTCCAGGAGGCGTGAAAAAAGCTGATTATCCCCACCAGGTTGGAGCATTACTGAAACCACCATCAGTGCACCATCAGCATTGGCATGGACAAAGTGTGCTTCCATTTGTGCTCGCTTGCCGTCAATAGCGTGCTCAGAAGGGGTATGAAAATGAAACTGAACCAAATCAAAGCTGCTTTTCCCAATAGTTGCCGTTCCGCCGTTGTCTGTTTCAACCTCAAGGGTGTGGCCATTGTTTAGAATGTTCCGGACTCCAACGGTCCAGTCGAGGCTGATGTTCGGTAGTTCGGACTTTATGGTTCCACTCAGGTCGATCGGGGATTGCTGCCTACCTCTGCCACAGGCGGCATAGGCTGCGGCAATCTTACCCCAGTTCTCAGGCCCTTCAGCCCCTTCATACGACCATTTCAGGTTCCCCGCTGCAAGCGCGACTGTATTTAGGAGAGTGAAGCCGATCAGAACCCCGATCAGTGCGATCCATTTGGGTAGTCCGGGGCTAAGATTGCTCATAGCGCAGGGAATGACTCCCGACCGTGCTGGCTTGTAATGGTGTCCGGTGGTGGGCCTCGCCTGTCTGTATAGATCGGCACTTGATGTTTTGTGATTCTGATCCATTTGATATTGGCTCATAGCAATCTCGGGTTAAGCATTGTCGAGTTATCAACGATACATACTATCAATGAAGGATTGCAAGTGTTCTCCCCTGAATTAGAGATGGAAGTGAATGTACGGATGGCTGTTTTCAGCCATTCCATTGGTGCGCCCTGTAAACGATACAAAGAGTGAAAGGCAATGCCTTTGCCAACTGTTATTCTAAACTAGGGTTACTCATGGGCGATTTATCTTGCATTGCTCCGGGCAACTTGGGTAGGAATTCTAGCGTGGCATTGGAGTTATCCTAAGATTCCGCGGACATGTCGGAGTATGGGGCAACAAACGACCAATGACGAGACTTGAACACTGCCTTCGGCGAACTCTTCCCAGGGCGAGATTCGAATTCGAGCAGGACTGAAAAATTTCAAAGAACTATCCAGGCCCGAGGCTTGATGGTGTGTTCCTGTCGTTATTAAGAATCCCATTGCTTGGTAGAGAAAACCCAATGCTCCGAGATGGATGGCTTGCAATATCTCGAAATTTTCGATAAGAAGGGGGTAATCGCAATTACTCAATCCCGTTTGATACTTGAGGTAAAAGATGATGACTCGTGGCCTTAAGGGTAGAGGGGATCGTCCGTTTGTTTCAGGCCTTATTGCTATCTTGATTTTCGCTCTCTGGTCGACAGATAGCCTAGCCACTTCTGGGATTTCATCGACAAAAAATAAAGAAACTCTTGATTGCTTGCATGGCGAAGCTGCAGCGCTGTGTACGACAAGGCCTAAGACAAAAAAGAACAAACCAGTAAAGATCTCCGTTGCATTACGGCTTCTCGATATTATAGAGGTCGATGAAAAAGGAGGTAGCTGGACCGTGCGGGCTTTTCTTTACGCGCATTGGAAAGATAGCCGCCTAAGATTTAAACCAGCCAATTACGACGGCGCTCGACGAGTTAATTTTTTTGGAGAGTCCGCACTTGCACAACTCAAAAGAATTTGGCATCCCCAACTCACTATCGTAAATCACATAAGCGAACGAGTTGCTGAAAATCTGGAAATCTTTATCAATCGCAATGGAAAGATTGAGTACAAGGAGATGTTTAATGTAAAAATTCGAACGAACTTTGATTTTCGAAAATTTCCGTTTGATGAGCAAATTGCGACAATCGAACTAGAGTCTTTTGGGAGTTCACAACAATTTGTACGCCTGGTCCCGGCCGTTAGAAAAGGTGGCAATTCGTCGACGCCACCAAGCATGTGGAAGGCCGGCGATTTCAGTATTGTGTTTGGCGCCAGACCAGAACCACGATATGAGCTATCTTCGGATTCGCCTGGAGCGTGGCTGGCTCCAGATGGGGTTAATGATTTTTCACTGATGGTGGCGACTCTTGTTCTCAAGCGGCAACACCGCAACTTTATCACTACGAAAATATTGCCACTTTTCATGTTTGCAATGGTTATTTGGTTGAATGCGTTTGGATGGACTAGCGATAAAGGATCTCTCCCTTGGCCATATGCTGGGTTACTTGGGGTAATATTTTTTAGCCATGGCGCCCAAAATATGTTGCCAACACTGCCTTATCCAACTCTTTTCAAGTTGTGGATTGTTCAGGTCTATGTGTACATCGTTTTGGATTTTCTGCTCTGGGTTTTTGCAGCACGACCCGTCGCACTAGCTAATGAGGCCATTCAAAAACGCATTAAAAGGTTACAAGTCTACGGGCTAGGGCCCCTACTCGTCGTCACCTGGGCTATTACCGGGATCTGGTTTTTGGAACCTTGGCCAGAAATTACAACAATGTTAACGGGCGGTTAGTGAGTTCCGCCAAGTCTGAGATTTCCCCTAAGCCTTGGCTCAGACCTTCAATTCAGTTTGACCCGGTTGTAAAGCCTATGACAGTACCGGCGAATAGGGAGATTAGAGATGTATCATATCTTACTATTTATTGTATGACTCTGAAGCTGTAGTGCATCAAAAAGGAGGGGTTACTGATGAAAGTACAACATCTCTTGTTAGTGTTTCCGATAGTAATGTTTTGTCTCAACAATAGTTCAAGTGCCCAAGATATTGAGATTCAAATGGTCATGGGAGAGGGCTCCCCTGAATACGAGATGCTCTCCCAGTTCGCCGCTAACGTTAACACACTGACCGATGGTCAAGTACGATTTCAGATTCTTCCAAAAGGTACCAAGGTCGGTACAAAAGGTCTTTTGGAAGCAATTAATAGCGGCGAAGTTGACGCGGGTTTTGCTTGGACGCATTACTGGTCTGGTTATCACCCTGCTACCATGCTTTTCGGATCTCCAACGGCAGGTGCAGGTTTGGGCCTAGACAACATCTCATGGGTTTCCTGGTTCATGTATGGCGGTGGCCGCGAACTTTACGATCAACTTTGGTCTGAGATGGGAATGAACATCAAGGGGGTGATTCTCCAGCCTTCGGGCCCGGAGGCGCTTGGATGGTTCCAAGAGCCTATTGAAAATATGGATGATTTTCGAGACTACACTTATCGCGCACCTCCGGGAATACCAGGGCAAGCCTACATTGAGATAGGCGTCGACGCGGTTACAATGGGGGGTGAAGACATACTACCGGCACTCGAAAACGGAACAATTGACGCAGCCGAGTGGTGCTGTCCTTATTCTGACAGTATTTTTGGATTCCAAAAAGTGCTAAAAAATTACTATCTGCAGGGACTGCACCAGAATATCGTAAATGCTGACCTATATATCAATGGTGATGTATGGAAATCCATCTCGCCTGCTCACCAGCGGGCCATAGAAATTTCTGCAGATGCATCAATGATGCAGACCATTGCCTGGAGAATGTTTGAAAATGGCAAAGCGTTGAAAAACCTTACCGAAAATCATGGCGTTCAGCTTTATGACACGCCACCCGATTATTTTGATGAGTATATGGAGGCTTCGGCGGTTTTGTTCGAAAAGTTTAATGAATCCAGCCCCTTTTTCAAGAAAGTGTACGACTCAATGGAGACCTTTGCACAATCCACCGTACCTTTCTGGGCGCAGGCACAAACCTCTAACGCAAATATTGGAACGGCTTATGCCAGTTCACTTGAGAAATAACCTCAGTGCAAATTCAGTTAATGTGAAAAACCATCTAACAATAGTCGTGACCAACATACTAGTGTAACATGGTTCTGGATAATCTAGAGATCATTCAGGGCTGTTGTTCGGGTAAATATGCGCCAGATCACCATAACCAACATAGAATCCACGCAGTATTTAACTGAATCGTAGAATTGAGTTCAAGTCTGATTCCCAGGCTGATAGTATTGTTTCACTGGCTAAACGGGCGACCAGAACAAAGAGGAGTTTCATTATGGATTTAGGTATTTTTGCTATTCCTATAATGCTGTTTCTAGGCCTGTTTGGTGCCTCCGTGGCGACAGAGACCTCTGATGTTGTGTTCGAAGATTTTACTGTGCCGGCTCAATGGGAGCATGGGTACACCGCCCAAGTCGTGACTGAGCGGATTGCGGATGCTTATCAGACCATTAATCGGGATGCCCGTACCGCTAAATCTCTTAAAGCGTTTGGACTGAGCCACGACGAAACCTTTGTCGCCGCGGTTGGTGAGCGTCTTGATTTGGGTAATATGGTCAATGCTGCGCGGGATCAATTGGGAATGATCGCTTTTAGGATCAATGGAGACCTCGTTGAGAAAGAAGGCACCTGGTTGATTCGAACTCACATAAGCCCAGCTGAAGGTCCAACAGAGACTTACTTTGTCAGTGGTCCATCGGATAATCCTGAGCCATTGTTCATGGAAGCCGCTATGGCTGCTATGCGTGTGACCAGCCCGTATGTCGTTGCGTCGTATCTGTACGAAATAGAGCTTGACCGAGGGACAACCAACTTCGAACCGACTTACCGAGCGTTAGAGCAGGCTTTCCCCAGACTCCCCGCTGAAGCTCATCACTGGTTATACAATCTGTGGGGACTCGCTCTACTCAACGAGGGGAAGCCGGAGAAGGCAATTGAGGAGTTTCATAACGCACTCCACCTCGAACCAGGTTTTCCACTTTCCATCCACAACTGGGGCAAGGCCCTTACTGCCCAGGGGCGACATGAGGAAGCAATTGCAACGTTTAAGGGGGTAATAGCCAACGATCCAAAAAAACTGCGGAGTGCGCGTGCCTATGCTGAGTGGAGTAAAGCAGCCCTGTTGCTTGGCCGATTGGAAGAAGCTGAGAAAGTGCTCAACAAAGCGATAGATTTGAAACCCCAGAGTAGCTACGTCTATTACCGCTGGGGGCAGTTACTCGAAGCCAAGGGGCAACTCCAGGAAGCCGCCGCAAAATACCGTTTGGCACTTCTTTTCCAACCCAAACGAGTCACCTGGCAGTCTGATATCGACCGTGTAGGTGGATCGGTACCACCCGATAAGGCACCGAAGTTATCGGCTCATCGGGCGGCAACCATCTGATATCGACCGTGTAGGCGGATCGGCAGCGTCCGATAAGGCACCTAAGTTGCCGATTCGGCACCTAGCGTTCCCATCAGAACTGATAGTGGACTATTTGCCTGATGACTAGTGTTGCCTGTCTGGACATGCCGCCTTTAAAGGGCTTGGCAGAACCCACTCGAGATCCGTTATGTTCTTTGTTCAGATTCCAGCAGCACCGGAAAATTGGATATCAATTTGAGCTGAGTTCGCATGGCTGGCCATTTCCCTACGTGCCCTACATCTGTAGTGGAATAGATTCCGACGGGGCGACTGGCTAATAGGACTGGGCGTAAGAAAACTGGACGCAAGGAAAGGAGTTGCTATTTTTCTGGGGGACAACGATATTCTGGATGGGTGCCGATTCGCTATTGTGCTCCCGATCCGATCAATTGTAATCGAAAGAGGCGAAAGTAAGGTGAAAAGAATTATTGTTTCGGCGTTCTTGCTATTGCTCCCAATCTCTGCTTCGTCAGTAGATTTTCTTAACGATATTTCTGTTACGTACGGCGCATTCTCAATTGGTTACGCCCAAGAGGACGTTGCAAAAGGGCATGATGAAATTTCGTTAGGTTACAATGAATGGTCTGTATTTCATTCCAATGAAGCTAAAATTGGAATTGAATATGAATTTGAATTACCGGCGGGTGACTTGAGCGCCGCAGTATTCTTGGAGCACAGTGACGCGGATGAAAATACTATGGGAGCATCTTTATCTCGTGAGTTCGCTCAAATAAGTTTGCAACCCGAAGTGACTTGGAATATTGATACCTCAGAACATACTTTTGAGTTTGGCGCAGGTTATACATGGGAAATGTCTGATACTTTTTCAGTAACTCCAAACATTACAATACCATTTGATAACGATTGGGATCGTGATGAGATGATTGCGGGTTTATCAGTGAGCATCAAACTTGGCCCGGATTCTGGATCCAAGTAAATCCTCATGTAAAATAAGCTCGGCACGATCGGGTTCGATGACATCTGGGTTTCAAGGCCCAATTTACTCCAGTAATCGTCGCCATGACTCCGTCGCTGGACCGTCTGAATGATTCAATTCTTGTGGATACCTATTTTTCACACGTATTCTGTCGGTGAAGTTGATCGCATACCGTATTCTGCAATTGACTATTCCGGGTCAATGGGCATCCGCATTAGCGTTTTCAATATGAATAGTATTCAGACTACACGCGTCACTGAACCTGTTCTAATGACCACAAACAGACGGAATTACCGTGAGCGATGGCCACCTTTGGCCTAGGATCCTTCTACGCCATACCGGTGTTCCGAACTTTCGAGCAGATCGTATCCCGGTAACACTTCCTATTAAGAGCAAAGTACAGCTATCCGGACGTAAGTGGCGGGGTAATAACATGCAATTGGCAGATTGGATAGAAATTGATTCAAATTAAGTCGATCTGACTTTAAGACTGCTATGTTTCTTGGCTCCCACTTATTTATGGAGGTGGCCCAATGAAACTTTTGAGAATGACGGTGGTATCACTGGTCGCCTTAGTTCTTCCGGTGCATAGCGGAGTCGATGCCAAAGAGAAGGAACACAAGCACGAGATGGCTCAGGGTGAACACAAGCACGAGACGACTAAGGGTGAACACAAGCACGAGATGTCACACGCCAAAAAAATCGCCTGTACCGCACCAGTTCACATTACTGAGGAAAACGAGCTCAAACCCGGTGGGGCACTGTACAGAGGGCCTCTTCCGAAAGAAGCGCAGGAGGTAATTCAACGGGACCTGGGCGGTACCCGGACCGTCTCTCATGAGCACAGTAAGAGCGCCAAACAGATGAAGGAGATGGAGGGGGCACACAGCATTCACCAGGGGTTAAGGGGGGGGGAACTGTTTATGGTGCCCAATCAACTTCACCACATCGAAGTGGTTTATTCCCTGGAATGCGGTTACCAGTTGTTTTTCTATAACGCGTTTACCGAGCCGATCCGAGCCGACCGATTTCACGCTTTCATGCTGATACTGCCAGAGGGAGGTGATGGATTCTTTGAAGTACTCCGTTTTCTGGTGCCCAATGAAGATGGTTCGCATCTGGTGAGTCACATCACTCCCACTCGTGATGGTGTTAAACCGAAAGGAATCTTCGAGACCGAACTCTATGTGAAGTTCCCGGAGAGAGTGCAACCAATACTTTTCGAGGTGATTGTCGGCACTGAGGTCGAGTGGAACTGAGGAGAATTTTCCAAAGCGTAGTGAGGACTGTCATTGACATGGTGGGCGTATTCACCGCTGAGATGACTTCCAGAGTAGACCTGTATGGCGGCATCGGCGTCGTCAGTGTCTGAAACCATCATCCTAATAGACCAAAGGCCGGCCATGTTCTAACATTCCCACTGGACCAGTCAGCAGGGGCAGGCCACCGTTAGATCAAAGTATGTCGGGGAATTCAAGGATGGTACATTTGAATTCGGTACAGAAATTACGTTTTAGGAACATTGATAGTTGCATAAACGCAACTCTTCATCATGAAAGACCTCAAGTTGACTTGGATAGTCTTGAGCATAATTGAGGCAATAACTTTGGTGCTGGGCGCAACTTTACCTCTCGCACATGTAAGCGAATTTTGGGTTTTCAAAAACGAGTTTTCGATATTCAGCCTGACCGCAATGTTATTTTCATCAGGGGAGTTTCTCCTGGGCATTGTGGTTGGTTTATTTGGTTTTGTGGTTCCTATGGCCAAAATTCTTATGAGACATTTTGTTTCAACTATTTTGTCTAAATTTGCTTTGCATAAATTCAGTATGGTGGATATATTTCTCTTAAGTTTCTTAGTGTACTCAAGCAAGATATCCAGCGTCTTCGATTTAGAATTATTGGTCGGTTTTTACTTTTTGCTGACTTCTATAGTGGTGGGTTATTTCCAAATCATTTTCAGTAGAAGAGAAGAAAGACTAGAAAACCAAAATGAAAAGACAAACTTATAATTTTCGACACGTCTCCAACGCTTTGCCTAGTGTAGAACCCAGTTAGTCATTGCTCCAACATTTGTAATTGAAGAAAAAAGGCATCCAAACGCCGGATGTCCTTTTTCTTTTGTC
>CAJWJL010000033.1:0-16554 GCA_913042135.1 uncultured Chloroflexota bacterium
CAAGGTAAGGTTGCATTCATTACAGGTGCAGGGCGGGGGATCGGCGCAGGAATCGCTTCGGTACTTGCTAGCCGCGGCGCTTTAGTTGCAGTTTGCGATGTTGATGGATCCGCTGCTCAAGAAACAGCAGATCAGATAAACAGTGCAGGTGGTCGGGCGATTGCAGGTCCGGTCGATGTGACTGAACCTGATTCGCTTCAATCATTCACAGGTCGTGCGATAGCGGAACTGGGTGATATAGATATTTGTGTACCAAATGCTGGGGTAATTGGAGGAAAAGGTTTCGCCACGCGAAAAGATTTCACAAAGCAAGACTGGGATATGACTTTTGCTGTTAACGTTCATGGGGTCGCAAATACGGTGGATTCTGTAAAACAGCACATGATGGCCCGTGAACAGGGAAAGATAGTGATCATAGCGTCGCATGGAGGTCGGAAACCTCGCGGCGTAGCCGACAGGGCGCGTGGTAGTGCTCAACAACCTTATGCTGTGTCGAAAGCTGCAGCTATCCAATACACCCACTTTCTTGCGATGGAACTTGGGGCATACAACATCAACGTCAACGCAGTGTGCCCGGGTAGACTCTGGACTCCGATGTGGGAGGCCATTGCAATTAACCACAAAGAATTGGACCCTGCATTTGCTGATATGACTCCTCACGAGATTTTTATTGAACAGATCAAAGCCACCATGCCGCTCGGACGCCCTCAGACACCAGAGGATATCGGGAAAACTGTGGCGTTTTTGGCATCAGACGATTCGTCTGAAATAACTGGACAGGCGATCAACGTCAACGGTGGCGCCATTTTCAGTTGAGGGCACAATAATATCTGTGATCTGCGCTCGTTAACGATTTGCTGTTTTGGCAATATTTTCGGGAATTGAAGGTTTCTAAAAGGCAGACTGGAAGTTAACCAAATCTTTGATGGCTTTGTAAGATATTTTGAATGAGATGACTCAATTGAAGATAGATCAGCGATATACAAAGTTGAAAATTCAAAGCCAACCACGAGTAGACATTTGAGAAAAAGAAACAATGAATGATCGCGAATTAATGTTTTTGCCGGCTCATGAACAGAGGAGATTGATCGTTGAGAAGGTAATCTCTTCCGTCGAAATGGTAGAGGCCTCATACCGACGAATTGCTGAATTAGAGCCACAACTTAATGCGTTCATAACTCTGGATGAAGATGGTGCCATGTCTGCCGCAGGCAGTGCGGATGCTCAACTGGCAAAGGGGGAGAAACCGGGAGTACTACATGGTGTTCCAATAGCGGTTAAGGATCTTGAAGTAACTAAAGACTTGCGCACTACGCTTGGTAGTACCTTTTTTAAGAACTGGATTCCTGATTATGATTCCGTTGCCGTGGAGCGTCTTCGAGCTACCGGGGCGGTAATCATAGGCAAGACGAATACGCCTGAATTTGGAAATCGCGAAGAAACTTTTACGGATATCGCAGCTACCTGTAATAACCCATGGGATCCAACTCGAATGCCCGGGGGGTCGAGCGGTGGAACGGCCTCTGCGATTGCTGCAGGGATGTGCTCTATTGGAACAGGATCTGATGGTGGAGGGTCAGTTAGGCTTCCGGCATCTTTCTGTGGGATTTTTGGACACAAGCCGACACATGGAAGGATTCCTCGATACGGTGGGCAGGCGAAACCTGCGTATAACTCCGCCGGTACCAGTGGTCCTATGTCAAATGATGTTCGTGACTCTGCGATTTTGAATCAGGCATTGTCAGGATTTGATGGCCGGGATCCAGGATCGATTAAAGCTGCTGTTCCCAATTATCTCATTGACCTAGAGGAGGGCGTCGATGGCATGCGAATCGGCACGACTATGACTCTCGGAATATCAGACGTTAATGATGATGTTGCGATTGCGGTTGAGAATTCTTGGGACGCGTTTACTCAACTTGGCGCTAATGTCGAAAACCTTGCGATAGCCTTCGACCCGATACCTCGAGAGGCTTGGTGGACCTTATGGACTGCTGGGCAAGTGGCTATGTATGGGCATCTTGCGGATGAACGTCCTGAAGACTTGATGCCGTATACACTGGAAATGATTGAGCATGGCAGGACGCTGACTGGCGCTGATGTCAGTCTGGCGTTACGTGACGTGCAAAATTTGCAACTGCAGTTGCACCAGGTGTTTCAAGAATATGACTTGATGTTGGCGCCGACCAATGCAGCAGTGGCTTGGCCGCATCTTCAACCGCCGGAAAAGATTGGATCCCAGATCAACCAAGATGAGATGGCTGGTATTAACTATGGTGCCATTCCATTCACTATGGTATTTAATTCCTCTTTCAACCCTGCATCTTCAATCCCTTGCGGATTCGGGGAAGGGGATATGCCGGTTGGGTTGCAAATTATTGGTGGTTATGATGACGACGCAACTGTGCTTCGGGCGAGTCGAGCGTTTGAGCAGGTGCGTCCATGGACTGGTGACCGTCCGTCTGTTTCCTAGGTTGCAAAACTTGTTGTTGGTATTCTATTTCGCTGTTTGTCATCTATATTTTCAATGACACATTGATGCTACCAATCAGCTACTGATCCATCGTTGTCGTAGTAATACTCTCCACCGAGTTCTTTATGATACCCGTACGCTTCACCGTCGTAAGTTTTAGTAGCTTCAGCCTCATCTATTTCAACACCGAGGCCGGGAGTGTCCCATAGGTCTATATGTCCATCTATGACTTCCCATGGTTTTTTTAGAAGACCATGACCAAGTCCAGCGTCGACCTGTTCTTGTATGAGGAAATTTGGAACTACCGCATCCACTAACATGCACGCAGCAAGTGCCAGTGGGCCGATAGCACAGTGCGGCATGATGTGTTGATAATAGACCTCTGCATAGTTAGCTATTCTTTTTAGTTCGGACGGTCCGCCACAATGAGCGACATCTGGTTGCAGTAGAGAAACAGCCTGTTTTTCTATGACCTCTCGGAATTCCCACCTAGATAAAAGTCGTTCACCGGTTGCAAGGGGAAATGGGACTTGTTCTTGGATACGCTTTAGTGCGTCGGGGTTTTCTTGTGGTACGGGTTCCTCAACGAACATTGGTCGCATTCCTTTGATTTCGTTACAAACCTCTACCGCTAATCCCGGCGTCATTTTGCCGTGGAAGTCAAAACATAATTCGACGTCGTCGCCAACCCACTCCCGCATCATGTAAGCAGCTTTCACGAACTCGTCAATTCGGGATGGAGGCTCATGAGCACGCCATGTGCCCGCCGGACCAGCTTTATAGCCGGTATATCCATTTTTTTGGAGTGTAGTGAGCCTGTCGCGTGATTCTTCCAGGCCTTCATCTGAAAGGTCCCGTATGCCCCAGTGAGCGTATACACGTATCTTGTCTCGGACGTTGCCACCCATCAACATGTAACTTGGGACACCGTAGTGCTTACCAGATATGTCCCACAGCGCCGCGTTTATTGCGGCGATTGCTGACATATTGTGTGCCCCGCCTCGGAAGAAAGAGGACCTGTACATCTGCTGCCAGTGATGTTCAATTCTTAATGGGTCTTTTCCGATCAGGTAGTCAGCAAATTCGTTTATTGCTGCGGGCACACTCTGCGGTTTACCTTCAAGCGTACTTTCGGCCCAACCTTCGATACCGGTATCAGTGGAGATACGAATTAACCGCGTACGGTTTCGTGGTGCAAACTGATCGACTTTTGTAATTTTCATATTCTTAGTGATTCTCTAGGGTTTTACTTAATTGCAATGGCAAATGTTTTGCATTATCGCCAACCTTTACCAAACGGGATATCGTACAACGATCTTGATCAATATATTGAATATTAACTTGTGAAATCGGTCTTATGGTGAGAAATTTGCATACGTTTTGAGTTTGACCAGCCTTACTCTAAAACCTAACATGCTGCTATGACTATACAAACTACATTTCCGCAAACCGGCTTAGAGGCCCGACAGTTAATCCGAGAAGGACGATTCATTCAACCAACCTCGGGTGTGGCACCCAATTATGTTCAAGCTAATTTGGCGATCTTACCGGAGGATGCAGCATTTGAATTTCTTTTGTTTTGTCAGCGGAATCCCAAGCCCTGTCCGGTAGTTGAGGTTTTAGAAGCTGGACAAGTTGAGGCTATCTTGACATCTCCCGGTTCAGATATTCGGACTGATGTTGGGCTGTATCGTGTATTCGAGAACGGTGTTTTGGTTGATGAACCTGAGACCCTTGAATCGCACTGGCGAAAGGACCTCGTGACTTTCCTCTTGGGGTGTAGTTTTTCTTTCGAACACGCCTTATTAGCTAATGGAATAGACCTCCCGTATTACGGGAGCGAGCGTAATGTTCCTATGTTTATTACCGATATTGAGACTGTGGGATCAGGTCGTTTTTCGGGGCCTATGGTTGTGTCGCATCGATGGGTTCCTGCGGATAAAGTAGTAAGGGCGGTTCAAGCAACTTCAAGATTTCCTGGAACACACGGGGCTCCGATACATATTGGTGACCCGTCTGCCATAGGTATATCGGACATCACAAAGCCAGATTATGGCGAAGTTTGGGAGCAAGGCAGTTCTGACGAGGTTCCAATGTTCTGGGCTTGTGGCGTCACGCCACAGTCGGTCGCTATGGCTTCTAAGCCAGAGTTGATGATCACTCATTCGCCTGGGCATATGTTTGTCACAGATTTGAAGGATGAGGAATTGGCGGTTATCTAAGCTAGTCAACATTCAAATCTATATCTCTTCGACAATTTATCTAATGGTTTTTAGCTCATGAGTGCAACATCGGATTTTTCTAAGATTGAAGACATCATTCTTCAGGACGATATACGCGGGATGGAAGCGCTTCGTGCGCATATGAAGCCCGGCTGGCTTGAAGCCTCTGCTCAGTTGATCCTCGATCATCCAGGCAAGATTCTCATCGCTACCGGATTTTACATTTTGAGAGCTGCAGAACCCGAGACTGACGGGCCTCCTGGAGCCATTGCCATCGGTGAAGCTTTAAAGATTCTTGGCAATTCTGTGGCTTATGTCACTGATGAGAAGTGCTCGACTGTTATGAGAGCCATTGCGGGTGAAGATGAAGTTATTGAGTTCCCAATTACCTCCCATCACGAGTCTAGTGTTTTTGCGCACGAGCTTTTAGCAAAACATGCACCTTCGGCTTTAATCTCTATTGAACGGGCAGGGCTTTTGGGTGACGGAACGTATCGAAACTGGAAGGGGGTAGATTTCTCTTCATATAACGCCAAGATTGATCATATGTTTGAAGAACACCCTTACTCAGTTGGTATTGGTGATGGAGGAAATGAGATCGGAATGGGCAATATGCGCCATGTCATACCCTCAATTGAGAATTTGCCAGATGATCCTTGTGTCACCACAACCACTGAATTGATTACAGCCAGTGTTTCTAACTGGGGAGGATATGGTTTGGTGGCTGCGCTCTCGTTGAAAACTCGGAAAAACCTGCTGCCTTCTGTAGAACAGGGTTATCAGTGGGTTAAGGACATTGTGTCTGTCGGCGCGGTTGAAGGGATGTCTGGTGAATCGAAAGACTGGGTAGACGCAAGAGCACCCGAAGATGATGCTATGTGCTTACAGGATTTGCATGAGTTGCTCACAGATCAAGGGTTATAACGCCTTGACCCTACATTTAGCGTGTCAGTTAGTTCGACCGATTCTACTTTGGTCGAGAGGTAGTCACTTGTTTTGGGGTACGAGTCATTGTTTCTTTGACTACGAAAATGAGCATCAAGGCGCCAAACGCTCCTATGCCAGCAGTAGCAAGTGATGCAACTCCAAGGGTTACTATTTGAGCCAGTCCTCCGATAGCTACTGGACCGCCAGCACCACCAGTATCAGATATGAACCGCCAGACTCCGAGAAATCCTCCTGGATTGTTTTTTGGGGATAAATCTGTACCAGTTATCAGTACGAACCCACTTGATAGCCCATTCCCTAGCCCGGCTAAAAGACCGACTGCTAATAAGGCTCCGAATGTTCCAGTTTGAGGTATCAGAGCTATAGCTACACCCAGTACCAAGAAAGCTGGTATCCCGGTCGATTTTCGACCCCAGCGATCCATTGAGTAGCCCACAAGAGGGAACATCATTGAATCGATAGTGAACGAGATCGTTGCGATGTAACCAATCTGATCCTTACCTAATCCGATTTCTTCGCCCCATACTGGTATCAGGAATTCTCGACCAGATCTTAGGAATTGAAGGGCGATTGCCGCTATGCCAGCTGTTGCAAAATCACTGCGATGTCTTGAAATAACGCTGCCTAGTTCTGTGAAAACATTACGACGAATTCCAGTTTGCTGTGGTTCAACCATGTTCTTAGCGGTGATGAGGATCATAAGTAACGTAAGAATAGCTACCGTTGCTTGCGCGTAAAAGGGAACTCTGATCCCAACAAACTCTGCGAGTATCCCACCGATTAGTGGACCAAGGATCGTTGCAATTCTCGAGAGTCCACCGAATAAAGCCAACGCCCGTCCACGTACATCCATGGGTACAGCTGCCGCTATATAGGAATGTCGTGAAATGCTCCATAATGCATAACTCGCACCGGCTAGCAGACGAGCCGCCATCAAGGATGAGAAATTTGGGGACATTCCGGCCCATAACGCTGCAACGCCAAATAACAAAACACCAGCCGTCATTGTTTTACGTAGACCAATTCGACCGACCAGGATGCCTGCCGGGACGTCGAAGATCATAGTTCCGATATATCTGGCAGCTATCACCAGACCGATTAACCCGATTGAGGCCGCCATTTCTTCTTTGGCAAATCCTGGTAGAACTGGTATGAGGATGCCCTGTCCGATTGATAGCAGAAAGGAAGGTGCGTAAACCGACCATACAAGTGATCGAACGGTTGCACGAACTGAGTGACTATCCGAACTGGATTTTGGAGCCGCTTGCGTTGGCATAGGCACACAATCCTATAGTCCAAATGCCAAGAACGAAGGTGACTGTTTGATTGAATTAGGCAAGAAGTAAGGATATTGTCGACATCTTGTATTTGTTTTCTTGGAGGTCTTGTTGCACTTCGTGTACCAACGGTTGATCGAAAAATCATTGAGAAATGTCTGGGCAGCTATTACGGATTCTTCCATAATGGAAGCTCATTTACCTGGGGAAACATCTGTCAAAGATGCAGGTGATAATACGTATCGATTGTGTTCAAAGATTTCCGTAGGGTTCTTACGCCCAACCGTAAATATTGATGTTCATTTATCTCGAATTATTGATCAGGCCTGTGTAGATATTGAGGTCACTGGTAAGTCAATGGGAGCGTCAATTAACGGGGTGGGTTCGATAGTGGTAGCTTCCGTAGACTCCGTATCAACAGACCTGCAGATTAACGCTGACGTTCAAACTTCAGGATTACTTAATCAGATTGATGAATCAAAGATTAAGACAGCGATGGAAGAGTTTATCGATGAATACCTGTCTAGTGTAGAAGCTGATTGAATGGGATAACGGGTGGTACTGCCAATACTATCTACATTTGAGATTTAGTAAGGTGGTTCCTGTATTCGCTAACTACATTCACTCGTGTTAAAGCAGCACACGATTTTCACTTGTATATCCGTTTTCATCTGCTGTTCGATTGGTCTCGGAGTGATCCCCTCTGGTAGCGATTTCAATACGATTACCATCTGGGTCATATACGAAGAGGAATTGTTGTCCATCGTGACGTGTCCCTATGCCTTCGACAATTTCCACGTCTGAGTTTATTAAGAATTCGGCTGTACTTTCGATATCTGCTACCTCGAAGGCAACATGTTGCCTTCCGTCACCTCGTGTACCAACTGACCTTGGCGGGTCGATCACGTGAACCATCGAACCATCAGCGAGTTCAGTCCAAGTCAGTGCATTGCCTTCAATTTGATGAGGAATCACCTTTATGTTGAGTAGATCACGGTACATTTTCATAGAACGCACGCGATTATTGGTCGGTAGCCCGACATGGTTGATACCGGAAATTCGTATTTCTGAACTCGAGGGTACGACGACGTTGGTTCCTTTCTCTGTCGTGTATCCGAGCGCATCTGCTACGCGACTGGATGGCTTTAGTCCGCTAGCGGTTGTGAATTCAAGCCGATTTCCATCATCGTCGGCAACAAATATGCACTTTTGTCCATCGTGCCTTTCACCGACGTCGCTAATATCGTGATATTCAGAAGCTTTGATATCTGTGACGATATTATCGAAATTTTGTACTTCAAATGCAGTATGAGAACCACCTAAAGTTTCGCCGTCTGGTGGCTCGATTAGGTGAACCATTGTTCCGTCGAGTGTACGTGTCCATACGATGTTCGGCGAATCAACCATTGATGGGATTACTTGGAGTCCTAGAACATCGCGGTAAAACTTTAGTGATACGCGTCTATCCCAAATGGGAATTCCTACGTGGTTAATAGTCTTTATTTGGATGCTATTGGGCATTCAGTGTTTTTTGTCTAAATGACTTCGACTATCATCTCGATCTCTACCGGTATCTGGCCTGGCAGGCTCCCCATGCCCACGGCAGATCTAGCGTGTTTGCCTTTCTCCCCAAATACCGAAACGAGGAGGTCTGAGCATCCGTTTATGACTTTTGGATGATCTTCAAAGTCTGGAGCGCTGTTGACCATTCCGAGGACTTTTACAACCTGGCTGACACGATTCAGGTCTCCGATGTGTTCTCGGAGTCCTGCGAGTAATTGGATTCCGACTAACCTGGCCGCTTCATATCCTTGATCGATATCGAGATCGGAACCGACCTTACCGGACATCATTGTACCGTCGGATTGCGTGGGGCCTTTACCCGATAAATAGACCAAGTTGCCGGTGCTTACCGCAGGCACGTAATTGGCCACAGGCGCTGCAGGATGGGTGAGGTCGATTCCTAGTTTTTTAATTGTGTCTTCAGCGTTCATGTTAGATTCTCAAGTTTGGCAAGTTTGGTTAACTACTAGATTGGCGATAGTATGCACCGATCTGCGTACTTAATCTAATTAGTTTGGTAAGTTAGACAGCCTCTATTCATTTGGTTCGGTCATTGATAACGGTTCAAGAATTTCATCGAGCTGAGCCGAGGTTAAATCGGTTACTCGCATAGCGACTTCTTTGATGGTTTCACCGCTTTTTGATGCTTCGTGTGCGATTGAAGCTGCAGCATCGTATCCGATGATGGGTGCTAAAGCTGTGCAGATTGCTAGACCTTCCATGACCGTCTCTGGGCCTTTATCCGTTGCAGTGAGCCCGTTGATACATTGCCTCGCAAGATTCTTTGCTGATGTTGCCAGTAACTCGATCGATTCGAGAATGTTGTGTGCCGCTACAGGCATCATGACGTTGAGCTCGAAGTTACCAGACTGACCAGCTATGGCTATTGTTGTGTCGTTCCCGATTACCTGTGCGGAGACCATGGTGACCGATTCCGGGATAACCGGGTTTACTTTTCCGGGCATTATTGAAGATCCTGGCTGGACTTCGGGGAGCATAATTTCGGCAATTCCGGCACGAGGACCTGATCCTAGCCACCGCAAGTCATTAGCAATTTTTAGCATTCCAACTGCAATCGACTTGAGTTCCCCCGAGGCTGAAACTACTGCATCAAGTGTGCTTTGTGCCTGGAAATGATTGGTGGTTTCTGAGAGATCAAGTCCTGTCAATTCTGCGAGTCTATTGATTACGCGACGACTGAATTGCGGGTGCATTCCGATACCGGTTCCGACGGCAGTGCCGCCTAAGGCTAGAACAGAAAGCTCCTCGAGAGCTTTTTCTGCTCGCTTTTTCCCGAGCTCCAGTTGTCCTGCATACCCCAAAAATTCCTGCCCAAGCCGTATGGGGGTAGCATCTTGAAGGTGAGTTCGACCCGTTTTTACGATACCCCAAAATTCCTGTGATTTTGTCCTGAGGGAATCTTCAAGTTCTTGCAACGCGGGCATCAGGTCATCTTTTATTGCGCCTGCAGCTGCCAGATGAATGGTCGAAGGGAAAACGTCGTTAGAGGACTGTCCTTTATTAACGTGGTCGTTGGGGTGAACAGGTGTACGAGAGCCGAGCGTACCGCCGAGTGACTCGATAGCGACATTAGAAATCACCTCATTAGCGTTCATATTTGTGGACGTCCCCGACCCTGTTTGAAATACGTCCACGACAAACTGATCATCAAATTCACCTTCGATTACCCTTTGTGAGGAGTCAATAATCGCTTGTGCTATATCTGGTTCGATCGCACCTAGGTCAAGGTTTACAAACGCGGCTGCCTGCTTGATTTGTCCTATGGCCCTGATGAACGATCGGCCTAATCTCAAATTACTGATTGGGAAATTCAGCTCAGCTCGTCGAGTATTGCCACCGTAATATGCTTGTGATGGGACTTCTAATTCGCCCATAGAATCGCGTTCGAGGCGCATTTTACGCGAGGGCATTTTGTACTCCTGTGTACTTGTTATCGATTTGCATCAAGATACAGACGATTCTAAATCACAGTAATCATCGACTGCTAATTCTGATTGAATGGCTTCTATAAAGTCTTTGATAGTGGTGTTCCGAGATGGCCTGTTTGGTGGCTGGATCAGATGTTGAACTGAGCTTCGGCGTAGTCTTTCACTTTGTTGAAAATTTGGATTCTCCATCGTTGTGAATCTACTACGAAAAGTCTATCTCTACTTTTGTCGTAATTCACTCCCGTTGGTAGCGCAAATTTCATCTCGGGTTCTAAACTCTCGACGCGTCGCCGTGCCTTAACAACGTCTGGGTTGCTTTCCACGTAACGTTTCTGCCATTTTGAGAGCTCAATCGCAGACCCTTTTATTTGTAATAAATATTCACCTACTGAGTTGAACACTTGGACTCGATTATTTGCCCAGTCACTTACGTAGATATCACCGTCGGGGTCTACGGCCACGTCGGTCGGGTGATCAAGTTCGCCCATTCCCGATCCGTACGAACCAAAGGTAAATATGAAGTTGCCTTCGGCATCAAATTTTTGAATCCGATGATTTTTGTGGTCAGCAATGAAGATGTTGCCCTCACTATCGATATCTAAACCCCAAGGTGACTGGAATTGACCTTCCTCTGATCCTTGGCTGCCGAATTCATTTATTGACTTTCCCGTCGACGCCACATGTTGGATTCGGTGATTCATTGTGTCGCATACGTAAATTGAGTCATTAGTAGTGGAAATGATGCCTGATGGGCGATCGAACTCGCCTGGTCCAGTTCCCAAGCTGCCGAATTCCCTCTTTAAACCCCCGTCTTGATCAAATACGTAGATTAGATGCCGTAGTTCGTCAGTTACATAGATGTCCTGATCTGGTCCTACAGTTAAACAAGCCGGCCATGTCCCTTCGAAAAGGTCAGGATCTTTTTCTCGGAATGACATGATCATCTCTTCATCATTTGGCTCGGGACCGATTTTGAGTTTACTTACATCGAAAAAAAATAGTGCCTTTTGAGTAATGTAAATCTCATCGTCAGCACCAAATGCCATACTTACTATGCCATTCATCTGTTCCCTGCCACCGACCACGCGGTTGTAGTCATATGTTCGACCCGCTGCTGAGGTGGTAAGTGAAGGTGTCATTGTGTCTTGACCTTTTTTTGTGTCGGCAGTTTCGGCCGTTACTTTAAGATGAACTCGGGCTTTTCGAAATTTCCACCGACGACGGAAACGGCATCGAGACCCATCCAATCCTCTACAAGGGTGGTGTATACGCTACGGAAATCCGTTGCAGGGATCAGATCTCCCTGATCGAGGTCACTGGGTCTTGTTGACGGATACTCCCCATACTGGCCGCCTTTGACTCCTTTACCGATCGCAAGGCACACGCCGCCAGCACCGTGATCGGTTCCGCCGCCATTATCGTGAACTCGTCGTCCGAATTCCGAGAACATGAACATCACAACGTTATCTGCTGCGTTGTGAGATTCGAGGTCATCGAAAAAGTCTCGTATAGCTGTGGATACCTCTTCCCATAGACGGGCATGGGTAACAATCTGGTCAGCATGGGTATCAAATCCACTGTGATCCAGGTAAAAGATTCTCGAGCCAAGACCCGCCAAATGGATCTGGGCAATGCCTTTTAGTTTCTTGCCTACGCTTGAATCCGCGTATTCAATACTCGAAGAATAGTTGGCTGGCGCGGCGCTCAAAATGTCTGCACCTTCTAATGCATCCAGTCCAGTTTGACCGAGATAATCCATAACTGGACCTGTTCCGATAGCTGGCGAATACATTCGTCTGTATCGACTTAACACCCGTGAAAGTTTTTCTTCAGGAGTTAACCTTGTGAGCATTCCATAGCTATCGATATTTTCCACCGTTGCAACTGGTATTCCCGGTCCCACCAAGGCGCGGAACAATGCAGGTCCCATGCTGACGGCCGTTATGACATTTTCCTTATGAGGGTCTATATCCCGAATTACCCGTGCCAACCATCCCTCTGTTCCCAGTGTGTCGGGCTCACACGTATGCCAGATATCCATGGAACGAAAATGGGAGCGAGGTGAATTTTCGTATCCGACGCCGTGAATAATGGCTACGTCGCCATCTTGGTACATTTTCTGTATAGGAGCCATGGCTGGGTGAAAACCGACTTGGTCGTCCAGGTGTAATACATCTTCTTCTGATACTCCCACACTCGGGCGGTAATCACGATAAAGTGGATCGGAATGGGGAACGACCGTGTTTAAATAGTCGTTACCTCCGGTCAGTTGCAGAACAACTATTACTGGGGGTTGTGTCTGGGTAGTGATTTTCGGTCTCCCTTGTATTCTTACTATCTATCCTTGAGGCTGTGGAGCAATGCTAGGCAAACTGATACTCCCTGAGTGAAACAATCAGCTGGATGATTTCGGAAGCTACGGCTGCAGCATTTTCGTTCTCGGATTCTTTGTCCCAATCGAATGGGCCGAATGATTCGGCGTGTTCGATCAATTCTTGTCTGATATCGTCTTCCACATTGAGCGGACCCATGAGGTCAAGGCAAGCGCTGACAAGCGCATCGGCCGATGCTTCAACCGATTTCAACCGATCCATGATGTTTATTACGCCTGGACGTGTTAAATCTCCCATCAATTCGGCGGTGAAGTTTGTACGCTTCATTAGCGTGCCGCTGTTGATCCACTCTATGCCAGTGTGCCAGCCTTCTACGCTAGGCGGGTTGAGCAGGTCTTGTCCCATATTGGTGATATCGATAGCCCAGTCCATGGTTTCAGGAGATGGACGCTCGGTATTGCCGACGAGTCTTAGTGTTCCGATTACCACTTCGGTTGGATTTTTCACCTTGGCAAATAAAGATTCTTTGAAAAAATCTGCGTTCAATATGAATTTGAGTGTGGTGCCGATGTGATAATCGCTTTCAAACAGCACATTTGCGATTGCATTGACTGCCTCAGGATTGTTTGGTGGCGTCACTGACCATGATGGAACCTGAGGCTCGTCCTCTACGAAGAAACTGAACAGATGACGCGCTATAAATGTAGCCGTGGCTGGTTGCGCAAGGATGATGTCGATGATTTCCTCGCCATTGAAGTTGCCGGTTTGTCCCAAAAAGACCTTCTCGCCGTTGTCATGGTCATCTGGTCGGTACTCGAACTCCCAATCCCAGCGGCCCATATAAAAACGTGGCAACTTATGGGTCAGGGTCCAGCCAGTGAATGCCCTCGAACATTCCTGCACGTCAGTTTCAGTGTAGTTCCCGATGCCCATGGTGAACAGTTCTAGTAGCTCTCGCCCCCAGTTCTCGTTGATCGACGTGGCATGGTTCTCATGGTTGTCCAACCAGTAAATCATTGCCGGGTTTTTCGCTACTTCCATAAGTATCGTTTTGTAGTGCCCTAGTCCGTTTTCCCGGAACATGTCAATCATGTCTTCGATCTCGTCATAATGATCGACTTTAGAGACCCCGGTGGCAAAGATCTGATGATAGAAGAGGCAAAGTTTCTCTTGTAGCGGGGCCCGGGTATTGATCATTCTCCAAACCCAACCGGCATGACCACGCCCACCCATCGTCCCGGGTTTCCACCAGTTGGGGAAATACCGAAGGAATTCATAATAATCGACAGGTACCTGCTGCTCAGGATGCAGCAGTTCCTCAACCGTCATATCGTAGCCCGTAGCGACTCTATGTTCGAGTTCGTCTCGACTCGCGCCGAAACCAGCACGTCGCATCAGGTGTGCCATTAGTTTTAAGTTTGTTTCACTCATAGTTAGTTGCAATACCTTCTTACAGGTCGCGACTCTAGCAGGCTGCTCAACAAATCATAAGGGCATCAAGCATTTTTTGGCCATTAGGATTATATTGAGTCGAAATATTAATACATCGTTTTTCTATCAAAAACCCAAGCCTATACGGTTCGATTTATTTACTTTTTATTCCAGTTCGACGTGTTATTCTCGATCGATGAACAAGACCGATTCGGCCAAATATTTAGGTGAAGCGCAAGAATTAGCCGCAAAAGTTGCGAGGCGAGTCGACGAGATTGATGAGGAGCGGCAAATTCCCACCGACTTGTTCCGCGATATGGCTGATGCGGGGTTTTTCAAACTGTTAGTTCCGGAGTCCTTGGGTGGTGCGGAGATACAGCCCCTAGTTTTCTTCGAAATTATTCGAATTTTTGCCCAGGCTGACGCAAGCACGGCATGGTGCGTTAATCAGAACAATATATTTGCTACAGATGCAGCACGTATGCCTACGGAAACAGCTCATAAACTTTGGGCTGATCGTTATTGTGTTGTGACCAACGGACCACCTTTTGAGGGCACGAAAGCTATTCAATCAGAAGGTGGGTACCGTCTTTCAGGGCACTGGGATTTCAGCAGCGGTAGCAGTTACTCGACATGGTTGGCGGCGCGGTCTCCTGTGGAAGGTGATGCAGGGCCACCTCGGATGTTCTTGATCCCCAAAGCAGACGCTACGATGCTAGATACGTGGCACGTGAATGGATTGCGAGGTACTGCTAGTTTTAGTTTTGAGCTAGATGATGTTTTCGTAGATGAGAGACATACGTACTTTGAATCACAGGTGCCACATAATGATGGGTTGCTTTTCGTTATTCCTAAGATTCCTTTATTCGCACTTGGATTTGCAACTATCTCGGTTGCATTAGCTAGGGCTTGTCTTGATGACGCAATCAAACTTGCCGCCCGAAAAGCACAGCGTGATGTTTCGGACGCAATGGTCAATCGTTCCACAGTACATCGGCAAATTGGGGAGGCTGAGGCAAGCCTTAGGGCTGCGGATACCTACTTACGTGGAAGTGCGAGTGATTTATGGAATTCGGTATGTGAAAACGGACAGTTGGACATGACCCAGAGGATTGACGTTAGGATGGCTTCCACATACGCAATCAGGCAGGCCTCGCAAGTAGTCGACGTTGCTTACGAGATGTTTGGATCAGATGCTGTTTTCAAGCGTAACCTTCTTCAGCGCAGATATCAGGATATGCATGTTATTGTGCAACAAATACAAGGACGAGCGACGAATTTTGAAACAGCAGGTCGTTATTTCCTTGGCCTGGACGTAGGCAGGATCGTTTAGCAGTTTTCTGGAATAACTGCTGGTTCACATCCAAACATGTGATTGTGGAATTGGTGTGATAGAGGCGGGGATTAGACAGTTACAGAGCCGTCTTTACCCAGCACACCACTGATTGCTTCTAGCATTCCGAGGTGGCGGTTGGCGTGAGCAAGGTATCCAACCATAGCGTCACCGATACTTGTATCGACATCGTGCCAATCAGTAAACGGTGTATTGAACGAGGGCTCATCAAATTTTCCAACTCTGATCTCCAGAAGATCAAAAACTTTTTTCGCATAGGCTCTTACTTCTGGAAGGTTCGGCAATGGTAAAGCTCGACCGTTTTTATTCCCTAATCCTGAACCAGCTCCCCACATGCCCAGATCGATCCCATTGAATCCCCACGTTTCTTCGAACTTTTCACTTTCCCAAATTTCACAGGTCTCTTCCAATCCGACAGGCGGCAGCAGGGCTTGGACATAGTCAGCCCATCTGGCCATATGCCATAAATGCCATTTGCATGATGGTGCTGTGCTTGAGGGCCATGTGGAGGCCTCTTCCTCAGTCAGCACATCAACCGCTGCGAGGAGTTGACCATTGAGGCGTTGCAGACGAGATAAGATTATTTCAGGACCGGTTGGAATTGCCATTTAAAACTTTCATTGGATTGGGCGATACCCCAATATGATTAGCCAGAATGGTTAGTTGTGTAACTTGACCCACTCTGGGTCTGGGTGGGAAGCAATGAAATCATGATCGAGCTCGTAACCTAAGCCTGGTTTATCAGGCAAAAATAGGTGACCTTTTCGGATGTCCAGTGGTGAAGTGATCACCGAGTTGTAGTTGTTTATCGAGTGATCAGACATCTCCAGCCGGTATATGTTTGGTACGTTCATCAGTACGTGAGCACCGGTGATCACATTGAATGCTCCTGAAGCATCATGTGGGCTAATTGGAACGTAAAATGTCTCTGCTAGGATAGCGATGCGTTTCATTTCAGAAATCCCACCCGTCCAACAGATGTCTGGCATGATGTAGTTGACTAA
>CAJWJL010000034.1:0-16479 GCA_913042135.1 uncultured Chloroflexota bacterium
TTCAAGAACGGCTCAGCAAACTCAACCCCCTTTTTGTAAGCATCTACCAAGGGGGCACATCCTTCAGCCTGCACACACACCATACGCGGTCGTTCTGGGCCAATCCACCCGAGTTCTGTCAGTTCATCAAGCGCCTTCCAAATGCCGACGATACCCGTTCCTCCACCTGTTGGATATATCACAACATCTGGAATCTGAAATCCAAGTTGCTCAACAATTTCATATCCCATGGTCTTCTTGCCTTCAACTCGATAGGGCTCTTTCAGTGTCGAAACATCAAAAAACCCACGTTCTTCAGCAGCTTTTCCAGAAATACGTCCTGCATCGGTAATGAATCCGTCAACAAGATTCAAATCCGCCCCATGGGCTATACACTCGACCTGATTCGCATAAGGAGCATCCTTTGGCATATAAACATGAGCTTCCATTCCAGCTGCCGCCGTATAGGCGGACAGTGCTCCGCCAGCGTTGCCAGCAGAGGGCATAGTCAATTTAGTTTGTCCTAGCTCAAGAGCTTTCGAGACCGCAGCAGACAATCCACGCGCCTTGAACGAACCTGTAGGATTCACCCCTTCATCTTTGATCAGCAAAGACTTCATGCCCAGATGTTTACCCAACCGTTTAGCTATATGAAGAGGGGTATGGCCTTCACCAAGTGTCACAATATTCGCCGGGTCGACAACCGGCATTACTTCACGGTAACGCCACATATTTGACTCACGATCAGCCAGAGCATCTTTGGTAAGCGTCTCAGCTGCCTTCCCTAGGTCATAACGAGCCAAATATGGCTTTCCGTTTTCAGGATTCAAACGATGAGGATATTTATGGTCTACAGTTTCACCTGAAAGCGAGCACTCTAGGTGAGTAATTTGACTACGAATCTCAGTTCGATAGGACAATCAATTCTCCAAACAAACAATGTGGTCATGAAGCATTTATAAAACAAATCAGTTTTCCACTATTGAAATGGAAACAATTGTGACCCCAGACTTAGACGATATGGCAGGATCGCGCTCAGTCATACCCATGACAATCTCATTCCCAATCGTAACGCGACCGAAAACTGAATGACATGCTACAGCGTCATCAGCACAGTTTTTTGCCACCCCACTTTCAAAAGCATCAAGTTCCGTGGCCACGTCATGCGTTATGACAAATTGACTCCCATTAGTGTTAGATCCAGCATTTGCCATTGAGAGCGTGCCGACGGAATCATGTAAAAGATCACGACTAAATTCGTCGTTGAAAATATAACCGGGCCCATCAACTAATTCATTTGTAGGTTCAGGATCACCTGATTGAGACAGGTATCCTTCCATCACACGATGAAACTCCAGACCATCATAAAAACCTATACGCGCTAGATTTATAAAATTCTCTACGGTAAGCGGAGCCTCGTCATCATAAAGCTCTACGGTAATATTTCCAGCATCGGTGGCAATAACCGCAGAATATTCTGATGCGGTATCCAACGCGCCTGCAGGTGGTGCAGGTTTGTCACCACGCACAAGCATCCGCTTTTCTGCATCTTCGTCATGATCGGCTACAGGATCCCCATATGCCCTCGGACGCCATGCCATTCTAGCCGGGAGTTGATCTGCTGGAACTACCCGCCGTAGTCCAGAGCTATCTGAATCCATCAACCAAGCAGCACCAGTACCTGCGTCCACTGCCATCAGTTCAGAATCATCCGGGGCCCAGCTTGCAACAAGAAATTCCAAGCTTGACTCAATCAATATTGCCTTCATATTAACCAGGTTAATTGTCCCTAAATTAAGCGCCCCATCGTCCGTGCCCAATCCAAAATGAATGCCGGACCCGTCACGTGTCCAGCCGAATGCGACACTTCCAAATGGACCTATCACTTTGGGAGGTGTCACGAGCGCAGGATCAAAAATCATCATGCGAACTAATTCATCAGCAGTGTTCTGCGAAGCTAATAACTGCAAGCCATCTGGAGACCAATAAGGGAGAATGTGTTGCGCGGCGTCATCTTCGCTGACACGTATCGAATCTCCGATTGTAATCGGTGCTCCTTCTACATCCTCAGGTATGGGGGCAACATACAATTGCCACTCATCATCCGCCAGACTTACAAAAGCTAACGACCCGCCATCAGGCGATACTTGAGGCATCGAAGCCCCACCCGCCACATCCGTAATCTGAATTACAGCTCTTGTCAGCAGATCCAACATGTAAACCTGCAATTCCCCTGTCAAATCAGACACATATACAAGTCTAGATCCGTCTGGCCACCATGACGGTGAAAGTTCCATTACACCATTACCGTTGAAGCTGATATCAGCTGATCCTAGTTGCGCAGTTTCAAGGTCTAAAAAGAGAATTCCTCCACCATCCTGATCCATAACCTCTACGGCTATTATGTTCGATGAGCGTTGTCGGATATTTACATCAGATCGCGCAACAAGTTCAATTGCGTTCCCTGCGATATTCGCAGGTAATGTCACGGTAATTGCATTTTCGAAATCTCCAATTTCATAACCTGCTATAAATATCGCTATTTCACTACCTCTTCCAGCAGTGGAATATTCATATTCATATTCTTCTTCTTCGATGTCCAAAACATTGCCATAAGCGTCAGAGGCGAGCACCACAAAGGGGGATCCAGCACCGATCGCTACAGAGTCGTTATCCGGGAGAATATGCAATGATTCAGCTGGGCCAGGTTCGATCTTCAACGGGATATTCACAAATGATTCCACGCCGCGAAGAATACCCCGTGCACTTATACCTTGCTCAAGATATTCACCTGCTACTGTGCCAGCGGTGAATATTCCTGAATCAGTTATTGATCCAATATCCGGGCTATGAGCAGACCACTTCATTTCGTCAAGCGTAAGAGAATTCCCAAACCGATCAGTCCCAAACACTGACAATTGGACAGAATCCCCTATTTGCAGCGACGCAGGTATATCAAATGGATGTACTTGGTCGAGAATCCCGGGCCTTATCATCCCAGAAACTACCGTTTCAATAACCCGACCATTCAGTTCAACTTGCACGGAAACCAGTGATACTTCACCGTTCGAGGCGATGGTACTCGGCTCAAACCTGCCTGTGGAATCCACAGTATCACCGTCTCTAATGGCCCTAAAACGCAAAGAGGCGGATTCAAGTAGATGCCCTGCCTCATCAATAGCACTAACCTTTATATTTTCAGAACGGGCGACTTGAACATCGAGTGTGTCTGGTTCGATAAAAACGGCATGAAGGTCGCCTCCGATAATATCTACTCCGAATTTTTTAACTACTTCTACGCCAAGCCGCTCAAACGAAACAGTTATCGCTTCAGGATAATTACCGACTTGCTTACCAGCTGTAAAAATCCCCGAGGCATTAATTTGACCAGCGTCAGGATCACAATCCCAGTCAAATACAGGATCCACAATAGAATTCCCAAGAGCATCAAATGCCTTGGCTGTGAATCCTACCGATGACAGGTATGTGATCGAATCAGGTACTTGACCTATTTCGATCCAACCTGCTTCACCAGGTAGGATACTGACGGCATTCTCAGCTACGGAACTCCTACCATCCTTTACAACGGTCAATCTGATATTGAAAGTACCGGCATCTTGGAATATATGCTCAGGATCACGTTCCTCACTGCCAACACCATCACCAAAATCCCAGCGAAATCTATCCGCTTCTATCGATTCATCAACGGTGAATGAAATTGCATGAGGAGCGTTGCCTATTTCGCTGGAAATGCTGAATTGTGGAGCGATCGGCGTCGAACATGCCCCCAGCAGCATTAGCGCGCCTATTACTAATAACAGTAATGTAGATTTGTGTTTTTCTGAAAACAGAAACAAGCTAGCTCTAACATCCCTCTCATAAATTGAACCAACAAACGGCAATAGGGCTAGTGACATCAGTTAAAACGTTCAAGAATTCTAGTAAGGATTTCTACCTAAAAAAAGATCGAATACCCTGTAAAACTTCGTATCAAATCTGAACAGTCGCGTTCTCATGTTAGGTTTGGAACAGATAGTTCGAAATCAGCTAGGTCAGCCCAACTCAACTCTCGATTCAGTTTTTCAGCCAGCATGGGTGCAATTATTTCAGCACAATCATCGGTAGAAATGGGAGTCCCCATTTCTGCCTGAACAGACGTAACGGCAAGATTGGGCATGCCGCACGGAATGATTTTCCCAAAATAACTGAGATCAGTCGAAACATTTAATGCAAACCCATGCATGGATACTCCATCGGATATCCTGACTCCAATCGCCGCAATCTTCCTACCACTAGGATTCACTCCATACTGCTTCTTTTCATTTGGAATCCCACCTACCCATACACCGGTCTCTCCATCTACTAAATGAGCTTGAATACCCAAGACATTGAGAGTTTCAACTATAGCTAATTCCAGGATTCTCACATATTTAACAGGGCTAAGAGACGATGCCCTGACATCAATTATGGGATAGCCCACGAGTTGACCTGGTCCATGATAAGTGGCTTCACCACCGCGATCCGTTTCAAAAATCTGGATACCTAAGTTATGAAGAGTTTCCTTATCCGCCAATACATGCGACTCATTTGCTCGACGTCCAATGGTGATTACATGGTTATGTTCCAATAATAAGAGAATATCTGCGGTGCCAATTCGCTTACGCCTGGCATGAAAGAAACGTTGAATATCGAGAGCTTTGCCGTATTCGACGGTTCCTAGCCTTAGCCCGTGGATTTCTCGTACGCTTTCTGTGCTCATCTTTAATCAATCACGCGGTTCATTCAAATTTTGAAGATCCATCAATGGATTCAAGGCCCAGCTTAACCGCTTGGAGAAACTTCGATGCCTCAGCGCCATCGATAATACGGTGATCAAAAGACAGACAGATATTCATCATCGAATGCACTCTGACCGTGTCTTCGCCTTTTTCGCTCACTACAACCGGTCGCTTCACTATAGCCTCAGTCGTAAGGATGGCAGCCTGAGGGTGATTTATGATCGCGCCTCCCCAAACAGAACCTAATGCGCCTGTATTATTCAACGTAAAAGTTCCGCCCTGCACATCATCCAAAGTTGTGGATCCATCTCGGGCACGCTTTATCACTGAATCCAACGCACGAGCAACATCGACTATAGACAGGTCATTAGCTTGGTGAATAACGGGCACGATCAAACCTTCAGAAGCAGCTACTGCCACACCAATATTGATTGCTCCTTTAATAACTATCTTGTCATCTGACCACGTAGAGTTGATTATTTCGTTGGACGTAAGGGCAGCAGCCACCACGTATAGGGTAATTGGCAAATATGTGAGACCAACACCGTATTGTTCCTCAAACGACAACCTGTTCTTCGTACGCCAATCAACCATTCCGGTCACATCCACTTCAACTGCAGACCAAGCATGTGGAATTTCAGACATAGATTTGACCATGTGGTCGGAAATCATTTTTCGAATGGCGGTTGGCTCAACTATACGATCTTCACTAGAAAGGGTTGGCAATTCATCACTAGGAGAAACTTCAACTGCAGCAAGGACGTCTTTTTTGGTCACTCGCCCGCCCAATCCAGTGCCCGTCAGGGTGTTTAAATCAACTCCATGCTGGGTCGCAAGCCTGGAAACTACAGGTGAAAATCCCTTCTGACGTTTCTCACCATTTAAAGCCGTTTCAGCAACATTCTCTGAGGTCGGTTCAAACGGCTTCAAACTTGTATCCAAAAATTCGCCACCTGTCGGTCCGACATTTGCTCCTTCAACAAGGGTACCGATGCGACTCTCCGCAGGTGTGTGCATATCTGAAATTTCTGAGTTTACTTCGTTTTCCTGAGGTTCCATTTCGGCAATTACCGCACCCATCAAAACGGTCTCACCCTCGGACGCCAGTATTTCAATAAGGGTGCCTGTGATGGGTGACGGCACATCCATCACAACTTTATCCGTAATGACTTCTACCAATGGATCGTATTTTTCGATCACATCACCTGGAGATTTCAACCATTTCCCGATAACCGCCTCAGTAACGGATTCGCCAACATGTGGTAGCTGCACCTCAAATGCCATATCTATAGCTCCGCAAGCTTTGTTATAGCCTGAAAAATCGTCTCAGACGACGGCATAAATGCTGCTTCCTGGATTGGTGAGAATGGCATCGGAGGGATCTCAGGAGGAGCCAATCGAGTGATCGGACCATCAAGATCGAAGAAACATCGTTCCCCAATAATGGCTGATACTTCTGAAGAAATACTCACCGCTGGCGTATCTTCCTGAACAATCAATACCTTTCCGGTACGAGAAACCGATTCTGTTATGGAATCAGCGTCAATAGGTCGCAGTGTCCTTAAATCGAGCACTTCAACATCAATACCACTATCCGCCGCCAACTCCGCGGCCTGAAGGGCATAGTGAAGCATTAATCCATAAGTGACCACAGTCATGTCCGTGCCTGGCCGTTTAATCTCAGCCTTACCAATCGGTATGGTGTACTCCTCGCTTGGCACTTCACCTTTGACAAGCCGGTAAGTCCGTTTGTGCTCTAAAACAATCACGGGATCATCTGAGCGAATTGCTGAAGCGAGCAACCCTTTCATATCGTACGGCGTTGCTGGAGCAACAACTGACAGGCCAGGCGTATGTGCAAATAGAACTTCAACACTTTGAGAATGATATAGACCACCCCTCACGCCACCGCCGTAAGGGACTCGAATGGTCATCGGCGCGTTCTTTACGCCATATGTGCCGTACCGCACTTTTGACGCCTCTCCGATAATTTGGTTTATAGCAGGCCACACAAAATCCGCGAACTGGATCTCGGCAATTGGACGCATGCCATTAACAGCGGCCCCTAATGCCACGCCACATATCAATGACTCAGCCAACGGAGTATCAATCACACGGCTTGCACCGAATTCCTCTACAAAACCATCTGATGCAAGAAATACGCCACCACGAGCTCCGATATCTTCACCCAAAAAAATTACGGAATCATCACGGCGCATCTCAGCCTGCATAGTGTTTCTAACTGACTCGATAACCGTTTGCTCAGCCATTAATTGCGACCTCTCGGATCAACATCGGTATGATCAAACATCGTTTCCACACCTGGATATGGTTCTGCATCCACTATTTCAGTTGCGACGTTTACTCGTTCTTTTGCAGAAATATGAATAGCTTCGTCTTGAGATTTAGTCAACAAATTTCTTCTACGCAGCATAGCGGACACAATACGTATGGGATCTCGTTCAGGTATCTGAGCTATATCTTCTGCCGTTCGATAACGAGTATGGTCGTCATCCGTTGTGTGGGGCAAAAGTCTTTCCACCGAGGCTTCAATCAAAGTGGGACCCTGCCCTGCCCTCGCCCTTTTTACGGCTGCATAAGTTGCCTCATAAACTGCAACAATATCCGTACCATCGACCTGAACGCCGGGGAATCCGTAACCGGCAGCGCGAGTCGCGATACTCTCAATTCCCATCTGTTTGTCTAGTGGAACTGAAATGGCGTAACGATTATTTTCGCAAAAGAAAACCACAGGAAGTTTATGTATGCCGGCAAAGTTCATTGCTTCGTGTGTATCACCCTGTGATGATGCACCATCTCCAAAGAAAACGACGGTCACAGCATCAAACCCGCGCAATTTATCAGCCAAAGCTACCCCGGCTGCCTGCGGTAATTGTGTGGCAATCACATTTGAAAAATTAAACAAATCGACTCGAGGATGAGCACCATGAAGTGGGAATTGCCGAGCAGCGCTCATGGGATCGTCCGCTTTCGCCAAAAATCCTCGCAACATCTCTTCAGGTTCGGTATTCAACGCAATCATGGCTGTAAATTGACGATAATAGGTCAGGTAATGATCCTTCGATGGATCAGTGGCTTCTACACATGCGACTTGGGCAGCTTCGTGACCCTGAGCGGAAGCTGCGATCGCAGCTTTACCCTGGCGATTTAACAGCCAAACTCTTTCGTCCAAATATCGGCTCAACACCATGATTCGATACAACTCGACCATGCGTTCACCAGATGGTTGTTCGATGGTTTGCTCAGGTTCGTCTGTAGTTGCTTTCATGAACGGTCATTATAAGAGTGCAAATAAACACATAGAAGGGCTGTTGTGTCAGGTTGTTGGATATACTTTCCCTTCTAAAAAATTATATGGCGTACGACAAATACAATATTCAATATCCACGGAGAACAGAATGAGACCGCTCCAAACGTTGGTTGCCCTGCTTACTATTTCGCTATTCGCTTTAGCGGCTTGTGGTGAAAGCACTCCTGAACCTACAGTGGCTCCAACATCGACACCCTCTTCCACGATGGCTGAAGTGACGCAAGTAGAAGTGAAAATGCTTTCTCCTGGAGATAACCCACGCCCACCTGTGGGTGCACTGGATACATCAAAAACGTACACAGCTACTTTCGAAACTGACAAAGGGGAATTCAAAATATTACTTTTTGATGATGAAGCGCCCCTTACTGTCGAGAATTTTGTAAATCTTGCAACTATCGGTTTTTATGAAGGCACAATGTTCCATCGGGTAATTCCTGATTTTATGGCGCAGGGCGGAGATCCACTGGGTACTGGCACGGGCGGACCCGGCTACCAATTCCAGGACGAATTTCATGGCTCAAGACAGCATGACAAGCCTGGGGTGCTTTCAATGGCCAATTCTGGACCCGGAACAAACGGTAGTCAGTTCTTCATCACGTTTGCTCCGACACCTCATTTAGACGGGATGCACAGCGTATTTGGTGAGGTAGTGGAAGGATTGGATGATGCACTCAACATCACAACCCGAGACCCTGGAACAGCTCAGACTCCAGGAGACGTAATAGAAAAAATAAGTATCAACGAAAGTTAATGAACTAAAAATTCAAAAAAACGATTAATGCTCAGGCAAAACCCAGGAGAAACCATGACTGATCCAGCGCCACCTTCCGGCGATCTCGACACATCAAAATCTTACACTGCAACATTCAAAACCGAACGTGGAGAATTTGATGTCTTGCTGTTCGCGAACGATGCCCCAGTCACAGTTGAAAATTTTATAAACTTAGCTCAGTTAGGATTTTATGACGGAACAACGTTCCATCGAGTAATACCTGGATTTATGGTTCAGGGCGGTGACCCCACCGGCACTGGAAGCGGAGGGCCAGGATACAGATTCGAAGATGAATTCAATCAGAAATTACGGCACGATTCTGAGGGCATATTGTCAATGGCAAACGCAGGTCCCGGAACAAATGGCAGTCAATTCTTTGTAACCCTTGCTCCCACACCCCACCTTGATGGACGCCATTCTGTATTCGGTAAGGTCATCAGGGGAATGGAAACCGTCAAAATGATACGAGAGCGTGACCCTATGAACGATCCAAACCCAGGCGATTTCATCGAAACAGTCGTCATTTCAACGAAATAGCTCGTATTCATCGTTCAGGTCCGAGTAACAAAATCAATGCGAAGATCAGTTGTCTAGTTGTCAGACCTAGAAATGATCAATCAGTGCTAGGTGATTCAGCTGCGTCACCTGCAGGATCTTCCATGTTGTCTTGGATCGATTGAAGATCCAACCGTGGCCGCGCTATCTGGAATTTGAGAAGGCGAGCACCAACACCCAACCAAACATTTTCGCCAAGATCAATTTCTGGTCCTGCTGGCCGACCATCTACACGCATCGATGGATCCCCAACAGCTCTCTTGCGCTCCAAGGTCACCTGTCTGCCGCTGAATTTGAACATCCCGCCAACAAATGGCAACCCTGAGGCCTCGTAAGATGCAACCGTATTTTTGGAGAATAGTCTCCTCAAAACACTCCGGTTAAGTCCAGCAAAATCAACAACTACCTGATCCGAATCATCAACGATAAACCCGAATGGAGAAGTCTTTTGCTGTACCCATATTAAGAAACCTCCAACTAACACCAAGATCAATCCCAGGCCTGCAATCACAAACACCGGCATGCCGAGTATCAAAAACGGCTCTTCCAAAATAAGGGCTGTGGTAGTAGCGACAGGGGCAACACGTTTGTATTTTCGGCCCTGATAAACACTATCTAAAACAACTGCAACTTCATATGCGCCAGAATCAGCTATAGCCGCCGATACATCAAATTCCCACCCTAGTCCAGGTTCAGGCTGATCGACAGCTGTAACCATCGCCTGCAATTGGCCAGCATCTCCAGTCAAAACAGCATTAATGTCTGAAGGGCTGATCAAGAATGGGTAGTCACCCACTAAAACCTGCACACGCGCCACACTTGCATATTCACCCGCGGACATCTCTACATCAGACACCCCAACCAGACTCAAGGTAGGAAATGTTTCGCTCCGGTACGAGGCGTCATTGCCCATGGTCGAAACATAATCCGCCCATGACAATTCAATTGATACATTATTCACGCCCTGTGATTCTGGCGGGTCCATTTGGGCAGAATAAATTCCATCATTGGCAAAACGATCACCATCTACACCTTCGTCTTTTAGGGCAACCACGACATTTGATCCATTTGCTTTATCGATGGTTGCCTCGATTACAGCACCAGAAAGCAGTTGAGGAGAATCTCCATTGAATGCAGCAACTTCCATGATAAACGGCTCGCCTACTGGTAATGGCGGCTGTTCAATCAGTCTTAATTCCAGAGGGTTATCCACATCAACACCCGCTACGAGTTTTGATGCAGGGCCAACACCCTGCAAAGTCCAATTCCCAGGAACAGGTGAGTTGATTTGGACGATCACAGCAGATGGAGTTTCGTGTACTTCAACACTTTCCATATCCGCCGCAGCGCGCATGCCGTTGGGAGAGAATACAGCCACGTCAACCGACTCATGTTGTCGAACAAATACAGTAGAAAAACTATCTGTATGGGGTGCGATATCAAGAGTCACAACAGCCGCCGAGTTTTCGTGCATCTCAACGTCCATTGCCGTCGTAAGGTCCAAATTCAACTGCCAGTAGTTTTCAAATGCTGTAGTAAATCCTAAGGCCGATCCCGTGTCATAAAAAACTCCGCCTGATCCCGTTGCCAGCCCACTCATAAGTTCGCGAAGTACCGCCTCAGTCGACGGTAGGGCTACGACATCAATCGCCCAACCTTCTGCTGCAAACAGATCAGCTACACTGCGAAGACGTTCTCTAGTGTTCTCTGACTCACCAAGAATTCGTCCCGAAGTAAGTAATGCCACACGAGAGCCTGAGGTTGCATCAATACGAGAAAGAAAAGAAAAGGTGTTGGCAAGCACTTTGAACTGATCTGAACGTACCGGCCCAGCTTCCAAATCTTGTACGTTGGCTACCACATCGGTTACCAACCTTGTGCCATCAGAGCCTGAATCAGACGATAAAAACTCCTCAGATTCCACACCATATGATGCTGCAACTATAGTGCCTGCAGATGTACCACGAGCCATGGTAAGAGCTATGGTTTCAACAGCATCAAGATCACGTTGAATGGGTGAAGCACCTTCATCGATCAATATGACCATCACACCGTTTTCACCGATTGGATCGGATGCTTGAGCGGGTAATGCTGCACCTATGATTAATACAGTTATTGCTACAAGCGCTATTAAAGACGGGCGGCGCATTTCAATCTCCGGAGATGCAACAGGCTCCCAGAGATTTTCAAACCGAATACTCTAGGATTCTTCTATCAGTGGATTAACACTACTGGAACCTTCAGTTTGATGTGAGAAGGAAATTGATACAGATTTCCAGTGGTTTTTCTACAAAGAATTACCAGACCAACTGAAAAATCGTTGACTGGACATAACCGGATACCTAAACTCGGGCAGTCTGAAAAACAAATACAACCTCTTCTCCTAGCCATTTGTAAATATTGACATTTCAGAGATCAGAACAATGAAAATTACCGGGTACTCAACCACGCTATATGAATTCCCTGTAAGTCGTCGCACGGGTGACGCAAATTCTCCATCCGGCAGAATTCGAGGAAGCTCCAGTCTTCTGGAACTGTATACAGACGAAGGACTAACCGGAATCGCTTTCGGCGGCGGTGGCGCAGCACCACAGATCAGATCCATGGTGGAAGGGATACTCATGGGAGAGGATCCGAGACAGGTGACCGGTTTGTGGAAACGCATGGTAGACCGTGCCTTTAAAGGGGGGCACGACGGAATAGTGAACGATGCCATTTCTGTTCTTGATGTCGCAATGTGGGATCTGAAATCAAAGTTCAATGAAGAGCCTTTATGGAAAACACTCGGTGGGTCCAACCCTAAAGTTCAGGCATATGCCTCTGGCCTTGACTATCCGCTTTCTGATCAGGAAATAGAAGATTGGTACGGAACAATGGCGGCTGATTATGGATTCAAGGGAGGGAAGTTAAAAGTTGGGCTGGACCAAGATGCAGATTTAAGAAGAATTGCTCGCATGAAGAAGGGTCTGGAGCACGCTACAGACCTTCCTAACCTTTACATAGATGCCAATGAGTTTTGGAACCCGAAGCAAGCGATAAGAAAAGTTCGCGAGATGGAAGAACAGTTCGATATTGCCTGGGTGGAAGAGCCAGCGAGGAGATGGGATTTCCTCGGGTTAAGAAGGATCTCCGATTCCATAAAAGCACCGGTATGTGCTGGTGAAAATTTAGATACTCTTGGTGACTTTTTGCCATATTTCCATAACCGATCTGCTGATGTCATCCAGGTAAGTCACGGTATGAGCGGTATAACATGCGCGCTTCAACTCGCTGATGCGGCTTATGGCTTTGAACTACCAATCACACTCGGGGGATCTCCAGGCAACTTAAATGCCCAACTAGCCCCATGTATGCCGAACTTTCTAACACTAGAGTCTCAAGGCCCCGTACCAGATGACGGGGTGATGACATCAGACATAAAGATCGTCGATGGGTGGGCGGTGTGCGGGCAGCAGCCTGGGACAGGAGTTAGTTATGACCCTGAAGCCCTCGCAAAGCAAAAAGTTGAATCAGTAACAGCTTCGAGTGGATCTTCACCATTCGGCAGAAGACCTGGAGCTGGTTTATGGGACAACCCCCCTACAAAAGAAGAAGCCGCCGCAGCTGCAACCGGAGTGAACGGTACGTTCTATGTGCCACCACACGGTTCCAGAAACCAGTAAATACCATCGAAAACAAGCATCAAACATAAAATTTAAAACAATGAAAATTACCGGATATAAACTCGACAAATACATCGAACAACTTGACCGAGCCATAGGAGATGCCAATTACCCAAAGGGCGATGATCTTATGGGAATGTCTATCTTGCGGATAGAAACTGATGAGGGCATAACCGGCATGGCTCCTGGTGGGAACGACGCCATTGAGAGCCTTTTCCACTTAATAGAAGGCAGAGACCCTCGTGGCGTGGTCGGACTGTGGAAAGAAATGGTTGACTGGGTCCATAAGGGTAATAACGAAGGTGCAGTGAATGCTGCAATTTCAGCTATAGACGTTGCCCTTTGGGATCTAAAGGCCAAGATTAATGACGAACCTCTATGGCAGACCCTGGGAGCAATGGAAGGCAGAGCCAAAGCCTACGCATCTGACATTGGTTATAACCTTTCTGATGATGAATTACATGCTTTCTATTCCCGAATGGCTGACATGGGGATAGATGGTGGCAAGATCAAAATCGGCTTAAACATGAAAGATGATCTTCGCCGGATCGGAATCATGAACGATGCCCTGCGTAAAGTAAAAAACCGCCCATATTTAATGATCGATACAAATGAATACTGGTCCCCCAAGCAAGCCATTCGTTACATTTCTCAAATAGAAAAACATTTCGATATTTTCTGGGCAGAAGAACCGGCTAGGCGCTGGGACTACGACGGTCTAAGACAAGTCTCACGTGGAATTTCCGCTGCAGTCGCATCTGGAGAAAATCTTAATGACGTCGGACAAATGTATCCATTGATTTCCCAGCAGGCCATCGACGTGGCAAATGTCGGGGTCGGACATTCGGGGATAACAGGAGCCAGACAGGTTGCGAATATGTGTTACGCGTATGAGCTCCCGGTAACGATGATGAACTGTCCCGCTAACTTCATGGTCCACCTTGCAGCCGCATTGCCAAACCACAACATGATGGAGGTTGTTGACCCTGGGCGAGAAGACGCATTCAAGAGTTGGGATAATCACATAGAAGACGGATGGATCGTGATCGGAAACACTCCCGGTCTCGGTATAATCTTAGACGACAACAAGATCAGTGCCTTACAGTCAATTGAACTCAATCGCAAACCCGGTTTCCCATTCCCCCGACGAGAAGGGGCAGGACTCTGGATCAAGGATATAGAGCCTGGTGAAGTTAGCTGGAAATAGCTTCCACAGCTCACAAACATCCATAAATTCACTCCAACCTCACCCCTGCGCAACAAATACGAAACATCAATCGTTTAGCTTGACGCTGGCTTGACTCGCACAAAATAGAAGCAGGTACACATTGGATAAACGATTAGAAGGTAAAGTTTCCCTAATTACGGGTGGTGGCCGGGGCCTTGGAAAAGCGATGGCTATCGCCTTCGCAAAAGAAGGGGCAAAAGCTATTGGTATCACCTACGTCACACAGGAGGAATCAGCAAGAGAAACCTGCGAAGAGATTACCAGTTATGGTTGTACCGCTTACATGCATCGTGTCGAAGTCACAAACCGTGAATCAATTAAAGATTGGCTAAAACAGATATCAGATGCAGAAGGACGGGTTGACGTCCTGGTTAATAACGCAGGAATAAATCGACAAGGGCCGATTGACACCGTCACTGAGGAAGACTGGGACGACATCATGGCAGTCAACCTCAAAGGTCCGTTCTTGGTCTCTCAAGAAATTCTCCCGTTAATGGTCGGCACGGGTGGAGGACGAATCATCAATATCGCTTCTGTGAGCGGATTATACGGAGGTCCAACAACGGCACACTACGCTGCATCGAAAGCGGGCCTGATCTCATTAACTCAAGTACTAGCTCGATGGGGAGCGGACCACAATATCTTCGTCAACTCAATTTCACCAGGAATAATCGAAACGGATATGACCCGAGAAGAATTACGTGCTGGAGGCGGAAAAAAGGTTGTAGGGCTAACCCTTCTGAAACGACCTGGGCAAGTAGAAGACGTCGCCTCGATTGCCGTAATGCTCGCATCGGACGAGCAAAACTATATGACTGGTCAGACAATCTCGCCAAACGGTGGTAGTTATTTCGTTGATTAACTGACTAAGACTTAACTGTCCAAGGTAAGAAAACGATCAAACCAACCTTAGAGTAATACTTTGTCAGGTTGCTTAAAAAAATGCAGGGTGCGCAAAACTGCGCACCCTGCAAAAAAGCTATAACGAAAGCTATTTAGTCGCCATCTCCATTGATCATCATGATTCCGATAACGAGTATCACAATCCCCCAAACACCCTGAAGGACACCATTAATAATCCCTCCGGTCTCTGTGTCAAGACCAATCGCCAAAACGGTTATCAGTCCAACCACGGCTAACGCGAGCAGTACCCAACCGAAATATTTACTTACCAAGCCACCGGCAGCAAGGCCGCCACCCAGAGGTATTAGGGTAAACAACGCTACTATAGTCCCTGCTGTCTGGACTCCAAGGAACGCGCCACCGATAGTGAGGTCCCCACCCGCTATTCCCATCGCCAATCCGGTCTGAATCGTCTGAATGGCCAATAGTGCAACCGCACCTGCGCTTGCGATCCTCATACGCGCCAGAGCATTACCAGATTCGGGAGTAATTCGAGTCAACCCCAGAATCGATCGGACATATAAGACAACACCAACGATGCCTATGGTTAATCCCAGCTTGGCAGTCTCACCCGCTGCTGCGATCTCCCCGACAAGTCCCGTGTGGTATGACCCAAAAGGTGCAGTCATAATGCCACCAACAATAAATAAAATGGGAGCGAGGATTAGCGACCACTTCCCAATCGGATCCAGCCCAGAACGGCCTGCACCTGTGATTAAAGACATATTTTTCTCCTTGTTTTAGATGGTCGTTAAAGCTTTGACGGATACGATACATTCACTGCATGTATTCGTTCACATTCCGACCCTCGCTCGGACGATACCACATTCCGTAAAACGATGCACACTACGGTTCGTACAACTAATCATAAATTTGAAACAAACATCGATAACTCTTTGTTGGTCTTTACGAAATATATACATGATTTAACGAAAAAGTGTTGTATATCGTTATTTCATACGTCCTAGTCCTAAACCGTAAAACTTGATTCCAAAATAATTTACCTTCCCTGTCTAAATACGTAATTACGTAAATCGAAGAGTTACACTGCCCGCGGTCCGATGACGCAAAAACTAACTCACAATCCGGATTGACAATCGCTCTGGAGTTCAACATATGAAAGTCACACAAATCCGAAGTTTCTCCGTTCAAGATGAAGGCGGCCGCGCTTACATGGTCGTCAGGGTGGACACGGATGCCGGGCATCACGGTCTCGGAGAAGTCGGTATACGAAACTGGGGCCGCGCAATCGGTTCAGCGATCGACCATCT
>CAJWJL010000035.1:0-16302 GCA_913042135.1 uncultured Chloroflexota bacterium
TTCATTCCAATACTTTTAGAACCAGCCCTTTTCACATTCGACCCAGTCAATTAATTTCGGCCCAAGCGTGAGTTCTACCACTATGCGGTCAGTCGATATCTCAAAATTCATAGTGGAAATCAACGAGGATGAATCACTCGACCCATCAGTGGTCGGGAGCAAGGCGGCCGCTGTTGCGGAACTAGCCAAACATAAAATAAAAGTCCCGCCATGTTTCACTATTAAGAGCAGTATTTTTGATGATTTCATCCGGCCGATAGCTGATGAAATCACGAACATTCTCGAAAAGGTCGAAACAGATAACGCTTCTTCAGCCTTTGAAGCCGCCGAGTCTATCTGCGAAATCCTAGCGTCACAAGAATTGCCCGTCGGTCTAACCGAAAGCGTTAAGTCACGATTAATATCAACGAAAACCACAATGGCAGTACGATCTTCCGCGACTACAGAAGACCTGAAAGATGCCTCGTTTGCTGGAATATACGAGACATTTCTCGATGCTACTACACTGGAATCCGTTCTCAGACGGATCCGAGATGTATGGGCCTCCTATTACACAGGACGGGCCATTTCCTATCGTCAGCAAAAAGGAATTGCCCACCAAAGCGGTTCTATGGCCGTACTGGTGATGGACTTGATTGACGCTGAAGCTGCAGGGGTCATGTTCACACGTGACCCAAGGGATGGAAGCGATCATATTCTCATAAATGTAGCGTTAGGTCTTGGCGAGGGTGTGGTATCGGGTGAGGCCGAGGCTGATTCTTTCGTTCTTGAGACACGTTCGTTGGAAATCACCAAAAGAAACGTGATCGATAAGGAATGGATGTTCAAGCCACGCACCGCTGGAACTCTCAAACGCGTAAGAGTTCCAAGTGAAAAACGTGGTTCCCCGGCTATTAAAGACTCTACGCTAACAGCATTAGCCAAAACCGCTATGGAAATCAAAACTGCCACAGGAAGCCACAGGGATATCGAATTCGCCCTAAAAAACGACACTATTCACATACTGCAGTCACGTCCTATAACAGCAGGGGGCAATAAAAAAATCAACTTCCCTGTCAGATGGGCGGACTCTGTTGAACGAAAGCGTCACTGGACCATACGAGGAACTGAACCCGCCCTACCGTTACACATCGACTATGTCCTTGCCTCAGCAGAAGCAGAAAAACGTTCTATTGCAACAGTCGGACAGTACATGGGTAGACGAAATCTAAAAAAAATTGTCAATGGATACATATTCACCGCTGAGCCAGACTATGATTCCGAAGTATTGGAATCACGCCTGCAAAAGCACCACGACAAAGGCAATGAGTTTTTAGAAAAGGGCACAACACTTTACTACGCAGAGGTAGAGCCTCAGTTATTGATAAACCTCGATGACCTAGATCATATCCGTCCCGAAGATCATGCCACCCTACCGGAGCACATCGCTAACCTTAAAGCCACCACATTAGCTGCAGCTGAGCATCAATCAAATCTCCACTGGCAAAGCTGGGGTGGTTTCAGAGAAAAAGGTGGACTTGAAAAATTATTCACCGAAATAACCGGTCACCCCGCAATGGATGCATCATCTCTAACAATGGCGATCGATCATATGACGGCGCGACTTACTCGAAGACTCATGAACTTGGCTAGACTCGTCAAATCAAATCAATGGTTGATCAAGATATTTGAGAATCGCGACTACGACACGTTATTCGCACGCGGGAACGGCGTCAGACCGTCAGTGTCCAAGTTCCGAATCAGATTTCGAGCGATGATGAAGATCTGGGGATGCCGAAACGGTATAGGTTACGGTACAGCATGGAAACCTACAGACCCGACATGGAACATGAAGCCAGAGATCCCGTTAGATGTTATCGGTTCATTCGTGCGGCAGGACATTACGGAACACATGAGGTTGCTTAGAAACCTAAAGGACAAGCGAAAGAAGGCAATCGAGTCAGTTCACGCTAAGATCGGCGGCAACAAAAACCTGCGAGAAGCATTCAGAGCAGAACTGTTCAAGGCGACCAATTACGTAAAAATGATGGAGGATCACAATTATCTCATAGAACAAAGGACATTCGGCGAATACCGCGAATCGATCAATCGAACCGGTGTAGCGCTAAAGCGCAAAAAATGGATAGATGCCGTAGATGACATTTTCTACTTGAGATTAGCTGAATTAGATGACGCCGCCGATTCCCAAGATTACACGTCCCTAAAATCCATAGTCGCTCGATCGAAAGAAGCATTCAAGAAAAATTCAAAATTATCGCCACCAGAATCCCTTGGCGCCAAGCCAAATAAAAAAGATGGTACTGAAAATGTTGAAAAAAAATCCCAAGGATTAAGTAGTGACGGTCAAATACTTCATGGCGAGCCTTCATCACCTGGTTCATTTACCGGCAGAGCGAGAGTAGTGATTACCAGGACATCCAAGCCACCCAGCGTAAAAAAAGGGGATATATTGATCACCGAGAACACCGGGCCGGACTGGGTGCCTATCTTCCCCTTAATAGGAGCTCTCGTACTGGATGGAGGGGACAACTTCCAACACGCCTCCCTAATTTGTAGAGAGTACGGCATACCTTGTGTTATTAAAACAAAGCAAGGTACGGAAGCAATAGCGAACGGTCAAATCGTCAAAGTTGACGGGTCTAATGGAGTGATCACCCTTAACCCGATGACCTAGATCAGGTGTATCCCACCTACTTGAGATTTTTTCAACGCAAAACACTTAATCTCGAGACCAAACGGTATCTTCACCAGTATCCGAGATAGAAATCCCTGATGCCGCCAGTTGATCCCGCACACTATCGGCTTCATCCCAGCGTTTATCGGCTCTCGCATTTTTCCGCGCTTGTACCAACGCCTCAATCTCTCGGTCACTCAATCCAACTTTTTTGGGGGGAGTTCCCAAACTCAGCCCCAATACACCAGTAAGCCTACGCACCGTTTCAACTGCACCAGAAACATCCATTTGATTGTCGCGCCCACGATTTATTTCACGGCATAGGTCAAACACAGAAGCAAGAGCTTTAGGCGTGTTCAAATCATCATCCATGGCTTCAATAAAACGCTGTTCGTACGACGTAAAATCTACGGAATCTCCAGAGTCACCGGGCTCAATATCAACCGTTTGACGAATTCGGCGCATAGATCTTTCCGCCGTCTCAATAAGTTTTTTATCAAGCAGCGGATTCGTACGATAGTGACTTTGCAGTATCCAAAGTCGAATTGCATCTGAGCTGTATTCTTCAAGAGCAGAATTAACGTTGAATGCATTTCCAAGTGACTTGCTCATTGTCGCGCCTGACGTTCGCAATAAACCGTTATGCATCCAAATTTTTGAAAAAGGTACCGCCCCAGACGCTGACTCGCTCTGAGCAATCTCATTTTCATGGTGTGGGAAGATCAGGTCTAGACCACCACCATGGATATCGATTTGCTCACCCAAGTGCTTAAACGCCATTGCTGAACATTCGATATGCCAACCAGGTCGCCCTGGACCCCAGGGACTCTCCCACTGCGGTTCATCAGGTTTGACGGCTTTCCAAAGAGCGAAATCAGACGGATCCTCTTTGCCCTCCTCTATCTCAATTCTGGAACTCTCAAGCATTTCATCGATATTCTGGCCACTCAATTTCCCATAGTCAGACTTATCCCGAACTCGATAGTAAACAGATCCATTGGATGCATATGCTGATCCGCCATCAACCAAACGACAAATCAAGTCTATGATTTCAGGCATATCCTCAGTAGCCCTAGGGTGCACAGTCGCCCGTTGTACATTAAGCCCATCGATCGATTGGAAAAACGACCGAATGTACTTGTCCGTGACCTCTTCCGTTGAAATACCATCTTCCCTAGCACGATTAATAATCTTGTCATCCACATCCGTGAAGTTTTGAACTTTACGGACTTTAAACCCGCGGTATTCAAGATATCGGGTAAGTACATCAAATACTATGCTGCTGAGTGCATGACCAAGATGCGAGTCATCGTAGACGGTAACGCCGCAAACATAAATCTTAACTTCATCGCCAAGTGGAGCGAACTCTTCTTTAGAACGGGTAAGAGAGTTGTAAATCTGAATCATTCTTTTATGGGAATCAGGGTTGCGATGGCTTGAGCAGCAATGCCCTCGCCGGCACCTATCGAACCTACCGAATCGGTCGAGGTGATTTTTATATTGATGGTGGAATTGTCTAAACCGTCTATCTCGCCTATCTTCGCCGCCATACTTAATGCCTCGGCAGCAAGTTTAGGCCTCTGGGCAATGATCGTAGCATCAACATGTTCTACCAGCCAGCCATCTAAAAGTGCCTTACGAGCAGACTCTGCAATAAATTTTGTAGAATCGAAATTGATGTATCGCTCGTCTGAAGAGGGAAATTGACCTCCAAGGTCACCAAGATTGGCAGCTCCAAGAATGGCACTGGCAATAGAGTGAAGCAGAACGTCTCCATCAGAATGACCATCGAGGTGATAGCCAAAATCGATGTCGACGCCTCCGAGCCGCAGTGGGCCACCAACAACGAGACGATGCCCATCAAAACCAATTCCAAATATAGATCCTGACGGTCCCGACCCTGAGAGACTTGACTGCCCTAATCGCTGCTCAAGAATTAGACTCGCCAGATGTAAGTCTTCAGGTGTAGTGATTTTTATGTTTTCATCCGAACCACTAAAGGTAGCAACTATCCCGCCTGAGGATTCCACCATGGATGCATCATCTGTCACGTCATCTCTGACTACGTCATGAGCCGTGTTGAGCACGTCGTATCTGAATATTTGTGGTGTTTGAATCGCCCAAAGCTCAGATCTATCGAGTGTGTCGGTGATTATCTTATGGGGTGCAACTTTGATTGTGTCCTTGACTGGGACCGCAGCGATTCCGGCTCCGATCGCACGGGCAGTCGACATGCCGCGCTCTATAAGCTCGTGATCTACAAATGGTCTTGCACCATCATGCACTGCGACAAATTCGGGGATCTCGTTTACATTAGAGGCAAGAACATCTAGTCCGATCTTGACCGAATCTTGCCTACGCTCTCCTCCAACGACAACATCAACAATCTTAGATAAGCCACTCTCCTCTACAACGTTTATCCCTGCAGCGAAATTATCCTCCGACATTACGAGCACTATGGAACTTGTGCTGGAGAATGATTCGAAAGCTCTGAGAGAATGCAAAATTACGGGGATGCCGCCCAACCGTAGTAATTGCTTATCGACCCCACCCATCCGTGAGCTTCGTCCGGCTGCCACAACAATGACACCTAAACGGTTCACTGCATTGCTCATGTAAGCCATCCTTGAATCGAATCGATACCCCACAAGCAAGCGTATGCAATCGCTACGGATTTTATCGCTTTTGCGATAAAAACAATCGCAAGAAACTTCCTGATTGGATATCCGACGCCCCCGGCAGCAATTCCAATTACATCAAATAAGGGATTGGGAATTATCGCTCCTAGTAACAAAAATAATCCACCCCGTCGCAAGATCAGCGACTGCACTCTTGGGTAATATTTATTACGCTTCAAAAGTGACCGTCCTGAAATTCCCGCTATATATCCTGTCATTTCACCAAGTGCTTCCGCTGAGGCCGAGACAAGCCCTATCACCAAAGGATTAAGCCCGAAATCAGGTGTAGCAGCTAGGCAAACGGCCACGGGCCCAGGTAATGGAAGTACTATCGAACCGGCAGCTATAAAACTTATAATCCAAATCCCACTATAGCCAACATTTTCCGCGTTCAAATTGTCGGTGATCCAGAGCACAGTTCCAAAAATAACGAACGCGACCACGAAAGAAATGAGACCCAGTCGGAAAAACAAGTCCCCTCGACTAGAAAGCCAAATTTGGAAACCCGACAGCCGGTTTCCAGAATCAACCGCTGCTGAATCTAAGGGTGTTTCATCTTGGATGTTCTTTATTTCAGTTTTGCTAGGTTCAGTCATCTAGGGGGTACAACAAACTTTATTCCACACTGACAAGTTTTAAATAGCCAAATCCACGATTGGCTTATGCAAATAGCAGTTCAGCATCCTGGCAAATGTGAACGACCTCAAAAACATCTATGACACCAATTTAATTTTACGTTTCGACCGTAAAGAGACGAATGAATAATTATTGCCGAACTTTTTCCTTATTGGGAGAATCCTTCTCCGCAACCGTTGACTCGGAAGTGAGTGTATGTAGAGATTCGTCAATCTCAAAGGTAATTTCACTGTCCTTTAACTCAACTGCTATTACCGAACCTTCGGGAAATTCTCCTGCCAAAAGTCGCTTAGACAATGGACTCTCGATATAGCGCTGAATTGCCCGCTTGAGCGGTCGCGCGCCGTACATACGGTCAAAGCCGGTCTTCACCAGCCACCCCTTGGCATCCTCACTCAAAAACAATGAAACTTTCAAGTCACTAACACGTTCAGTTACTTCAACCATGAACTTGTCAACAATCAACTTAATGTCATCCTGCGTCAAGGAATCAAAAACTATGAACTCATCAAGACGGTTCAAGAACTCAGGACGGAATTTCTGCTTTAATGAGTCTTCCACATTGGTGCGAAGTCGAGCACTTTCCGTATCATCACGGCTCTGTTTTTGAAAGCCAAAAGCTTGCTGTGCAATGCCTTCAGAGCCGAGATTACTCGTCATGATGATAATCGTGTTACGAAAATCTATTGTGCGACCATGGCTGTCCGTAAGACGGCCATCATCAAGAACTTGCAACATCGTATTAAAAACGTCCGGATGAGCTTTTTCAATCTCATCGAATAGCACAACAGAAAACGGACGACGACGAACCGCTTCCGTCAGATGGCCTGCCTCATCATAGCCAACGTACCCCGGAGGGGCTCCAATTAGCTTCGATACAGTATGACGTTCTTGGAATTCTGACATATCCACTCGGACCATGTTGTCTTCATCATCAAACATAAACTCAGCCAACGCCCGCGCCAGCTCAGTCTTACCAACACCTGTAGGACCCAGAAAGATGAAACTACCGATCGGCCGCTTCGGATCCTTTAGACCCGCCCGAGCCCGTCTAACCGCGTCCGCAAGTACTTCTACTGCTTGATCTTGCCCGATCACCCTAGTGTGTAGTCGCTCCTCAAGGTTAAGTAAACGCTGACTTTCACCCTCAACCAATTGAGCAACTGGAATGCCCGTGCGCTCTGCGATAAGTACTGCAATATCCTCATCTTTTACAATCTCAGCAACTTCATGAGTCGCGTCCCACTCTCGTTTTGCCAGATCGTAATCTTCCAGAGAACGCAACTTCTCTGCTTTGGCATTCGCTGCCTTTTCGTAGTCGCCTCGAACCGAAGCAGATTCCTCTTCTTCATCCAACTTCTGTAATTCCAACTGCATATCATTCAATTCAGTTGGTAACATCTCATTTTCGATACGCTTTTTCGCAGCAGCCTCATCAATCAGATCAACTGCTTTATCTGGTAACAATCGATCAGATATATAGCGTGCTGATAACTGAACTGCCGCTCGAAGTGCGGACTGTTCTATGGTGAATCCATGATGCTGCTCGTAACGCGGTCGCAAAGTCTCAAGCATTTCTATTGCCGTCTCGGTATCTGGTTCCTCCACCCAAACCGGTGAAAAACGACGTTCGAGAGCAGCATCGGCTTCAATATACCGACGATATTCATTTGGAGTAGTTGCACCAATAGTCTGGAGTTCACCGCGAGCAAGTGCTGGTTTCATCATATTCGAAGCATCGAGAGCACCATCACCACCACCACCACCAGCACCAACAACCGTGTGAATTTCGTCGATAAACAAAACTATTTCACCTGAAGCTTGACGAATCTCATCCATTACAGCTTTGAGACGTTCTTCAAATTCCCCGCGAAATTTCGCTCCAGCAACCAAGGATCCCATCTCAAGTGCGATCACACGCCGCCCTCGCAAGCTTTCTGGAACGTCACCAACAACGATCCTCTGTGCCAGCCCCTCAGCAACCGCGGTCTTACCAACACCTGCATCACCAATCAACACTGGATTATTTTTTGTACGCCGCGTCAGGGTCTGCATAACTCGCCGGATTTCAATATCCCGGCCAACAACTGGATCAAGTCGCCCTTCACGGGCAAGATCAGTAAGGTCTACACTGTATTTCAATAACGCCTGATACTTACTTTCAGCCCGTGGATCAGTCACTCGTGCCGACCCCCTGACTTCGAGCAATGCCTGGTAAAGACGTTCCTCGGTTATATCCCTATTCGCAAACATCTCGGCTATGTCACCGTTTGATTCTTTTGCCAACGCAACCAACAAATGATCAGCACCAATTAATTCATCCTTCAAGCGATCAGCTTCTCCCTTGGCAACCTCGATCGCTTTTTGCACACGCGGTGTCGGATATATCTGACTCTGACCTGATGAACCACCAATTTTTGGCGATTTCTCAAGTCCGGAGTCAAGTTCCTGCAAAAGGTCAGCTACGTCCACGCTAAGTGCTTCAAGAATCTTTGCAGACAAGGAATTATCAACTTGCAAAAGTCCAGCTAGCAAATGCTCAGCGTCCCACTGACTGTGACGCAACTGAACTACAAGCTGTTGAGAGGCACTCAGTGCCTCTTGTGCCTGCTCGGTGAAATCGTCTTGTTTAAGTACCATTTCTTTCCTCTTCTCTCCTACCGCAGTCGATTTCGAATCCCAATGATTCGGGGACGAATTAAAGAGCACATCAACTTGATAATCTCATCTGACCTTCTCGTAGTTTGACGATTTCGACTGTCAAATCGGTCACATGATCTTCAAGTCTGTTTATTCGATTCAAAAGTTTGGACATTACTTCTATCCCTGCAAGATTCAAGCCAAACTCTTCTTTCCATCGCAATATATTTTTAATCACCTCAACATCCCGATTCGAATAAAGGCGCGTGCCCCCGCGTGAACGTTGCGGGACCACCAACTCCCACCGTTCATAATTCCGAAGAGTTTGCTGATGCACTCCACACATCTGTGCAACAATTCCGATAGCGAAGACCGGATCATTATGATCCATATTCATGTGAAATTATCTCCTCCAACATTATCTGCATTACCCTCACCTATCCCAGCAAATCGGTCGCCGTGAGTAATCGCACGAATATCTCGCAACTGCACGTAAAGTTGCCGTTCTTCATCAGAAAGAGATTCAGGCAAACGCACGTTTATCGTTGCATAAAGATCACCATATTGTTCAGAGTCTCTTTTTGGAAGACCCTTGCCTTTTATCTTGAAGGAGCGACCGTTTTGAGTACCCGTCGGAATCTGCAAAGCAACACGGCCAGCAATGGTCGGCACCTCAACTTCACAACCCAATACCGCGTCCAATAGATTTACTGCAATATCGATTAAAAGGTTTGCACCTTTTCGGCTAAATCGACTGTCCGATCGAACATTAACAGTCAAGATCACTTCAGTATCGTTATCTGGTCGCAGCCTTATTTTCCGCCCATGCAGTACACCCTTGGGGACCTGAACTTCGAGATTTCTAGACGCTGATCCAGCAGAGTCGATAGAAATTCGCCGAGTTACACCCGTGTAAACCTCATCCAGAGAAATTTCTAATGTCCCTTCATGTCGCACGGGACCCCTCATACCGGCCCCCGGACCTGCGAACATATCGCCAAACCCAGTACTACCTCCCGCTCCACGCCCCGCCCCAAACAAGTCACCAAGGTTGAAACCAATCCCACCAGCTGCAGAGCGACCTGCATTCATATTACGAATCTGATCAGCATGCTTCCAATTATCACCAAAATGGTCGTAGTCCTTGCGACGAGAAGGATCTCCTACTACCTCGTAAGCTTCGTTGACTTTTTTGAACTGATTTTGAGCGCGTGAATCATCGGGATTCACATCTGGATGTAACTTACGTGCCATCCTACGATAAGCCGATTTAATATCCTTATCAGAAGCATTCTTGCTGACACCAAGTATGTCGTAATAGTTTTGAGCCACAACGCTTTTAAACGCTCTTGATCCTGATCACGCAAATCATAAATTAGCGCGAGTAATTTCGATTGAAACCTAATAATATCATACTTGACTTACTAAACTGAATATAATCTTATAACTTGCTTATTAGATTTAGTGACGATCACCCAAAAATTGATCAAGTTGTATAGAAATTTGCTATAGCGAAGCGATATCATAAAATCTTCCACTACATTAGATCCTGAACTCGTCTCATAGGACTTGAATACCCAAATTGACAACAGTCGAATTGACTCCATCACTCCCAGGGTTCTTTTCTCGCTATGAATCTCGCATTGACGAGGCTTTGCGAACAGAACTATCAGGTTTAGATCCGGACATGTATAACATCCACCGGTATTACATGGGCTGGCAGGAGATTGACGGCACAAATTCAAATGCCGGCGGCGGAAAACGCATGCGCCCCACCCTGGCACTGTTAGCTGCGGACGCGGTAGGAGGAGATCTCGAGAGAGCAACTCCAATAGCTGTAGCGCTCGAATATGTTCACAATTTCTCACTAATCCACGATGATCTTGAGGATATGGATCGTATGCGACATCATCGGCCGACTGTTTGGGCTGTCTGGGGAAAGCCTAGCGCGATAATCTCTGGTAATGCAATGCTGAAAATTGCGGATGGTGCCGTATGGAAACTTCGCTCGGTAGGTGTTGAAGATTCAATCGCGCTTGAAGCTGAAGCCGAACTTACGCAACAGTATTTGAAGATGATGGAAGGTCAGTATCTTGACATTTCGTTTGAAACAGAGGAATCGGTAAGTGTCCCCCAATATCTGGATATGATCGAAAGAAAAACCGGCGCATTAATCCAAGCATCCATTTATCTGGGTGGACTTGTTGGTCCAAGAAGCGGGCCGGATCGGCAAAAAGCAACTGCCTTGAAAGCTATTGGCCATGAACTTGGGAGAATATTCCAAATTCGAGACGATGTTTTAGGGATATGGGGTGGCAAAGAAACAGGAAAGCCCGTCGGAGCAGACATCAAACGAAAAAAAAAGGCGCTCCCTGCTATTCACGCTCTCAACATGTCTTATGGACCTAGTGCCTTGCGAATCCGGGATATTTACCGCACCCAGGATGATTTGAGCGAGAAAGATATCCATGAAGTCCTAGAGATCATGGAAAGCCTTAAAACACAACAATACTGCCAATCAATGGCTGCGGAAAGATGGATGGATTGCAAGCGAATGATAGGGTCTCTAAATCTGTCTGGACAAACAGCAAAAGAGTTTACTGAACTGGGTGAATTTCTTCTTGTAAGAAAGTCTTAATACGATGAATTCAGCAAATAACGAAAGCGCATCACAAATTTTATGATGCTCATTGTGGGGGCGCTGCAAAGAGAAACCTCTGGAATCACCCGTTCACTTGGTTACACCGCGGTTGAAGGGCCAGAAGATTTCGATGTCTACACCCCTAAATCCAACCAAAATCCCACGATCGTACTTAGCGGCTCTGGCTCAGAACGCGCAACACGCGCCACAATTTGGGCAATAGACAAATTCAATCCTGAAGCTATCGTGTCCATGGGGTTTTGCGGTGCGACCAAAGAACACCAGCGATCCGGGGATCTTATCATCGCTACAAGCGTGACAAATCTTCCCGGCACCCCTTTTGAATGGTCGATGCCGATTAAAACTGATTCAATCGCACCCAATAAATCGCTAACGCTTGCCGCACGCACAGCGGTCGAAATTGCGGGACTTGACTATCATCTTGGACCCATGGTCACAATCTCGAGATTAGCAACCACGTCAGGTACAAAACGATGGCTCGGAAACGTGGCAGGAGCAATAGGTTCTGATACCCGGTCCCATGCTGTAGTTACTGCGGCTAACGAAAAACATGTCCCTTGGGTTTCGGTTTCTGCTGTGCTTGATGATTTAGATGTCAACATACCAAAAATCATTGACAGAGTTGATAAAGGACCTAAACAAAGAGGACTGGATATTTACATCAAATATTTATTCCAATCCCCAAACGACTTTCCATCATTAAGACGACTTAAACTAGCATCGGATCAAGCCAAAACCTCACTGACAACCTTCATACCAATATTCATAAAAGCGTGCTTAGATCTTAAAACGCTAGAATCATCAGCATCGCCTGATTAACAAATAACAACCAGTGGACAGCCCGTATATCAATGTATTTGGACAGACAGTTATAGTGGTCTGCTTAGAGCAAACGAACTGTGACTCCGTCTCCAGAAGTAGTCAGCAAGTATAAAATTACGTCCAAGATACAGGGGTGAAAAACATCCCTGATTTACAAAAAAGCCTGATGATCATTAGGCCATAGTTGCACGCAAAATATGTCACTAAATTGCCAGGCAAATATACGCCCATATGTGAATTTTAAAGTAACATGTGTGTGGTCAACTACCGTTGGTAGAAATTCCGTGTACGTGAAACACGCGACCATGGTGAAGCTCTTAACAAGTTGCTTAACTGAGTTCTAGATTCTCAGGGGGAGTAAGTTTGCACTCGGATAAAACACGTCAGATGTCGGCTACTGAGGCCGGTCGAGTTACCGTGTTGAACGACTCGTTTCCCAACGAATTATCTATAGGTGCTACCTACAAGGTTTTCAGTAAGATTGTTGAAGTCGAATCAACAGATGCCCCAGAACTAATTGACTTCACTGATACCGCTCGAGAACTAGTAGCTCAATCAGGCATTAACAACGGGCAAATCACCATATTCAGTACGCACACAACGTTTTCAGTGATGATCAACGAAAACGAACCTCTCTTACTTAAAGACATAGAACATTTCCTCGAACGATGTGCCCCTAAAGATGCATATTACGGTCACAATGATTTCGAGTTGCGGACAGTGAGTATGCGACCAAACGAGTGTCCAAACGGTCACGCACACTGCCAGCACATGATTCTGGGTACGTCTGAAATCTTGCCTATCATCGCTGGGAACCTTACTCTAGGCGAATTCCAACGAATATTCTTGGTTGAACTAGACGAGCCAAAACCTCGCCAAGTTGCAGTGCAGGTAATGGGTCTATAACCCACCCTGCAATGTAAATAAGGCGCTACAATTCTGGGGACATGAACCGGTCAGCGAAATCGTTTAGTAAACTTCCGACCCCCAGCATCGAAATCGGACCCAGTGACCCCGGGTACTTAGAAGCCACATTCATCGCGTGTGAACAACTAGCCAAGTCGCACTACGAAAATTTCGCAATCGGATCGAAAATGGTCCCAAAAAAACTCCGGCCGCACTTTTACTCCATTTACGCGTTCTCCCGCTGTGTCGACGACATCGGCGATGTGGCAAAAGGTGACAGACTGGCCCTGCTAGATCTATGGGAAAAACAGCTAGATGCTTGTTACCCAGATGCCACCGATCCGAGGGGACCCACACACCCGTATTTCATAGCGCTAGCCCGAACGATACAGTTATTCAACATTCCGGCTGATCCATTCAAAAGGTTGATAGAAGCTAATCGTAGGGACCAAAAAACAACAAGCATAAAAACGTTCGACGACTTGTTAGAGTACTGCACATACTCAGCAAATCCCGTTGGACGCCTAGTACTTTACCTATGTGGTATCAAGGATAAAAAACTACAAAGACTGGCAGATCTCACATGTACGGGTCTACAACTTGCAAATTTCTGGCAAGACGTTACGCGAGACCTGGAAATCGGACGCATATATATTCCAATCGAGGATATGGAACAGTTCGGGATATCAGAGCAGCAAGTATCGGGTGGAGAGGCAGATGACAATTTCAGAACGCTAATGCGATTTGAAATAGATAGAACACGACAGTTTTTTATCGAGGGATACAGCTTGGCCGAATTTCTTGATCCTGAGATCCGTTCTGATTTCGCTCTGTTCATACGCGGCGGGTTGTCAATCCTGCAACAAATCGAGCGTAAAGATTTTGACGTATTAAATTCACGTCCAACGGTGTCCGTGTATGAAAAAGGTAAAATCTTAGCATCGACTTGGATTCGTTCTAAACTTGGTATTGGCCTGGTGCCAAAGAGTGCCTTCAAGTCTGTAGCAAGGCATACTTAAGTAACATGCCAACAATTACCGCGACCCCTGAACAGATCTCGAGAGCATACAAAGTCGTAGCGGCATCGACTAAAGCCGCTTCATCTAATTTTTACTATGCGTTTGTAACGCTACCTCCAGATAAAAGAAAAGCTGTTTACGCTGGGTATTCCTTTTGCAGAATGGCGGACGATATCGTTGACAATGGTGAACTTGGTGACCAAGCTGGCGAAGCGCTGGATTCGCTAAAGACAAAATTGGCTGAGGCATACGCTGGAAAAGGTGTCGGAGACATGTGGCTTGCCCTCGGGCACACATTGAATAAGTATCCGATCAACGTACAACATCTTCTTGATGTGGTGGATGGATGCCGAATGGATCTCGATGGCGCAACCTACGAGACATTCGAAGATCTAAAAAAATATTGTAAAAGAGTTGCAAGCGCCACTGGCTTAGCCCTCATAGAAGTGTTTGGTTACGATGACAAACGCGCTGTGGATTATGCCGTAGACCTTGGGATAGCGTTACAACTAACCAATATTCTTCGAGACATCACCGAAGATCTTGAAATCGGACGGATCTACCTACCAGCCGATGAACTTGCAGAATACGGTGTTTCCATCGAAGACATTCGTAGGAAAAGGGTAACTCCCGAATTCACGAGGTTGATGAAATTCCAAGTCGAGCGAGCACGTAAATATCTCAATTCAGGCATGCGTTTATTTCCTCTCCTAGACAAACAGTCTCGATCATGCCCTGAAATAATGACAAATGTTTACGGGCACCTTCTTAGCAAAATAGAGAAAAACGAATACGACGTTCTGAATCGCCGAACCGGACTGTCGAAATTCCAAAAACTATTACTTATTTCAGGGGTCTGGCTGCGCAGCCGCGGCATCAGGTTCGTTTAGGAAATGCCAACAAGAACTGTGATCGTGCTTGGTGGAGGTATAGCCGGACTGGCCTCGGCTGTACGGCTTATTCAACGTGGTCTAAAACCGATCGTTTTGGAAAAACGACCTTTTCTGGGCGGCCGAGCTTATTCATTTAGGGATCGGGAAACTGGAATCGAGATCGATAACGGCCAACACGTGTTCGTAGGTGCCTGCAAACAATTCCAAAAGTACATCGCTGATATAGGCGTAGATGACCAGGTGACGTTAGATGATCGAGTGGGCTTCCCTGTGATTAAACAAAATCAGATTAGTTGGCTACGAGGACGCAAACTACCGTCGATACTTTCGAATTTATCAATGTTGATTGGCTACAGGCATATCGGGATAACTGACAAGTTTCGAATTCTCTGGGGTTTACTCAACATTAAACGAATTAATCTAGATATTCGATATGACCAGGTAACTTTCTATGATTGGTTAAAAGTTCATCATCAAAATGAAGAAACTATCGAAAACTTCTGGAATCTGATTATTCTCCCGTCACTCAACGACAATATTAATTCCGTCAGTGCTTATACGGGTATTTCATTGTTCAAAGTAGCTTTTTTGGGACCAACTAAAAACGCGGCGATCGGCTTCCCGTTGATAGGACTTTCTTCCCTTATAGGAGAAAGCGCTCAAAATCTTATCGAAACAGCAGGAGGAGCAATCAAGACTGGTTTCAGAGCAGCAAGTCTTTATATGGAATCAGGTCGTGTAATAGGCGTTCGGAACCAAGATGGTGAATTAGTTAAAGGCAATGCAGTCATATCTGCACTGCCAGCAGCAGACATGACCTCTTTATTAGAACACTCCGCAGATATTCAGCATGACTTTTTCAAACCGGCAGAGTCCGTCCAAACAGCACCGATAGTTGCCATCCATATCTGGTACAACCGCCCGGTACTAAGCGAAAAATATACGGCAGTACTCGACAGCCCTCTTCAATGGGTCTTCAACGATACTCTCTTGAAATCCAGAGATGACGGTGGCGGTCAACATATAGTCATCTCATTAAGTGGAGCATGGCAATGGCAAGATCGAACCAAAGAGGAATTAAAAGAAATTTTCACAGCCGAAATGGCCCGTACATTCCCAGAGGCTAGAACTGCCACCATTATCCGTTTCACGGTTGTAAAAATGCTAGAGGCTACATTCCGAGTGTCTGTAGGCTCACTAGCATCACGATTGCCACAACAGACTCCAGTGCCCGGTTTTTATCTAGCAGGTGATTGGACCGATACAGGCTGGCCGTCAACAATGGAATCTGCCGTCCGAAGCGGCAATCTGGCCGCTGATTGCGTGGCTCAAGATATAACCAACCCGTGATAAACACCAAAGAATCATATCG